>CAYRAL010000033.1:0-9979 GCA_964422235.1 uncultured Candidatus Epulonipiscium sp.
ACTTCTGGCTTCGGTTCTGGTTTTGGCTCTGGTTTTGCATCTGGTACTGGTACTGGCTTTGGTTCTGGTTTTGCATCTGGTACTGGTACTGGCTTTGGTTCTGGTTTTGTGTTTATAAGATCATACCAGTTAAACTTATTACTTCTTATTTGTAAATATCTTCTTACGTACTTGTAACTACTATTGTATGAACAACTGTTCTGAGTTCTGTTAGAATATGTATTAGCAAAAGTTTGCTGTGACTGTAAACCTAAAGAAAGAACTGTTGCACCTACAAATGATAGTAATACTGCTTTCTTCTTATTCATGTTTTATTCCCTCTTTCATTAATTTTTTCAAAAAGTTATATATAAGCTAATATATTTCTAACTTAATAACTCTTTGTTACAAAATTATAACATACTTATTAACTTTAATGCAATAGATTTTTAAAAATATCAGTGGTAAGTTATTCCACAATTATAAAATCCCGCCTACCATGGACGTAATAGTGGGCAGAAATAAATTCCTAGAAGAATTTATTTCTGCCCACCTAATACAGGATTATATTATTTCCCACAACATTTCTTATATTTCTTACCACTACCACAATCACAAGGTTCATTACGACCAATCTTCTTATCCTTAATGACAATCTTGGAGCGATTAAAGTCTTTCTTAATTTGATCACGTTTTTCTTGTGATAAAGTATCATTCCATTGCTCTAAGCCGTACAGCCACTCGGCATTAGCATCTAGCATATTTAAATATAATCTTTCATAGTCAATCTCAAATCTTACTTCTGAGTCTACTGTTAATGTTTCTAATTCATATTTATTTTTTATACTATCATTAATGCCATCTACAAATCCTAAAAATTCAACATCATCCATTTCAAATCTCTTACCAAGGTCTGAAATTGTTCCTTGTATTACTTCATCACGGTTGGAAAGAATGTAGTCATAAATATCTTTTTCTTTCATTAAGTATGCTTCTACAATATTCCTATATTCTTCCTCAGACTTGCTCTCTTCACCGTATTTATCCCATTGTTCATATAGTGTCATTTATTTGTTCCTTTCTAATTAACCTGTATTTCATTTTGTTGCCATTTATCATTATACATAGTCTATTTAAAAATAGCTATTTTATTCCTATATTAATCCTAAGAATTCTCTTATGACTTTCGGCATTTCGGTTTTCTCGCATACGATATTATGCCCTATTTTTCTGTTTTCAAGCCCATTAATTCCTTCTGGAATCTCCCCGCCAATCAGCTTATTCATTTTGTCTACTAAGGTAAACTCATCAATCCCCTTGTATATCTCAGGATCTAAAGCATCCATTACACTACTTGGAAATTTATAGGGACTTGCGGTTGAAACGATTATACTTGTTGTATGATCATCTGTCTCTTCCTTGTAGTTTTTATAAACTGCATAAGCTACTGCTGTGTGAGTGTCCATTAAATAACCTGTAGATTCATATACTTCCTTAATAACCTTTTGTGTCTCAGTATCATCTGTATACCCACCATAAAAATCCGATAAGTTTTCTTTCATTTCATTATTAATTTTGTATTTTCCTTCAGTTTGAAGTTGTTTCATAAGTTCTGTCGTCTCATCTGAATCATCGTTAGAAACGATATATAATAATCTTTCTAAGTTGCTAGAAATCAAAATATCCATGGATGGTGACATGGTAATATGAAAATCCCTATTACGATCGTAACGACCATCCTTAAGGAAATCATATAATACCTTATTATTGTTGGATGCACAAATTAAGTTGCCAATAGGAAGACCCATTTGTTTTGCATAGTAGGCTGCAAGTATATTACCAAAATTTCCTGTTGGGACAACAACGTTCATTGCATCTCCTACTTGGATTGATCCATCTTTCATTAGCTGAGAATAGGCATGAAAGTAATAGACAATCTGTGGAACAAGTCGTCCTATATTAATAGAATTAGCTGATGAAAAGACATAACCATTCTGATCTAATTCATCTTTAAAGTCTAAATCTGCAAATATATTTTTAACACCTGTTTGAGCATCGTCAAAATTGCCTTTAATTCCTATAACACATGTGTTTTCGCCTTCTTGCGTAACCATTTGTCGTTTTTGTATTTCGCTTACCCCTTCTTGTGGAAAAAACACAATAATCTTTGTTCCTTTTATGTTGGCAAACCCCTCAAGAGCTGCCTTACCAGTATCTCCTGATGTGGCTGTTAATATTACAACTTCTTTATCTAATTTAGAATTCTTAGCAGCCGTCATCATTAAGTATGGCAAAATTGAAAGTGCCATGTCTTTAAATGCTAATGTTGGGCCATGGAAAAGTTCCAAAAACTTTAAGTCTCCTGCAGTATGAATAGGTGCAATGATGGGCGTATCAAACTTTGAATCATATGCGCCATCAATACAACTTTGTAGATCTTCTTTTGAAAAGTCCCCAAAGTACTGCTTCATAATATTATAAGCCAATTCCCTATATTCCATTTCCTTCATTTCATCTAGAGAAAAATCCATTTCCGGGATATATTCTGGTACAAACAGTCCACCATCATCAGCAATCCCCTTTAGTATTGCTTCTGCCGCTGTGATGTTTTCAACGCCACCCCTAGTGCTTTTATATGTAATCATTTGTATGCCTCCTAGATACTTTTTTATTCTTTATTGATTATACCACATTATATTGTGAAAGGCATAATATAATAATTGCAAATGTAAGTTTTCCCAATTGAGTCATTTTTCGACTCCTTTTTTATGGTTAACAGACAGGATAATATTTAATCTTCTATTTTTTTTGACCTGTATGGAACACAAATTCTAGTCTTTGCATAATCTATAGTAGAGATTTCTCTTATGGCATACGCCTTATAAGTCTCAAATATATTGATTAATATTAATTTTAGGAGGTATTTGTATGACACGCTCTCTAAGAGATAGTTTATGTCGCCTTGTGAATCAGAAGGTAGTTATTTATGCTGGTAATCTTAAATACTGTGTTGTTATTACACAAGTTTGTGAGTGCTATTTAAAAGCAATCGAAATGGGCACAGGATATGTAAAAATATTTAACCTAGATCGTATTGACTATGTTGAAGATTTCTTTTCTTAGTTTAATTTTCTATTAGATTTTATAAAGGAGGATTTTTTATGAGCTGTAATTGTAGTGGTGACAGATTTTTTGCTCGTCCTATAAGTGATAGAGGCGTAGAATCTATAAATAGTTGTGGCGGTAATCGTAGAAATGAAGTTGTACGTGGCGATTTTGATGATCGTCGTGGTGATTTTGATGATCGTCGTCGTTGCAGATGCGATTCTGATTGTAGATGTGGCGGTTGCGGATGCCATACCTGTAGATGTACTGCAAAATCCGTAATTCCAGGTTGTTGTACTGGCGGCGTAGCTGGAGCTACACTAAAAGATGGCCTTTGCCAATTTGTAAACCGTAAAGTTTTAATCCGTGTTGGATGCCAAACTTTATGTGTTGTAATTGCTGAAGTATGCGATTGTGTTCTTAAAGCAATTTGTCCAAAAAGCGGAAAAGTATTATATTTCAATTTAGATCGTATCGTTGACGTTCAAGATATTTACTCATAAGATATGATAGTAAAAAGTCATGGGGCCATTGTTTGGCTCCATGACTTTTTCTTTGAAAAACATATTTATTTAATTATTTTTCGTATACGCTACGCTTAAGTGCTCCTACAAATGGTAAATTTCTATAATGCTCAGCATAGTCAATACCATAGCCTACTATAAATTCATCTGGAACCTCAAACCCGATATAATCGAGTTCAATATTCTTTTTGCGTCTTGCTGGTTTATCTAAAAGTGTACATATTTTGACGGATGCTGGGCCACGGCCCTTTAAAATTTCTTGTATGTAAGCAAGTGTTAACCCTGTATCTACAATGTCTTCTACAATTAAAACATGCTTCCCTTCAATACTGTGCTGCAAGTCTTTTACAATACGGACAACTCCTGATGATTCTGTTGATGTTCCATAGCTTGAAACCACCATATAATCAATTTGTAAGGGTAGATCTATTTCTCTAATTAAATCACTCATAAAAATACTTGAGCCCTTTAATATTCCCACCACCAATATTTCTTTACCTTTGTAATCCTGGGTTATTTGCTTACCCAGGTCAGCATTCTTAGTATCTAGTTCTGCTTCTGATATTAAAATCTTTTCTACATCATTTCTCATATTGCACCTCTTTTTGTATTTAAAGCCGTAGCTAAATCATCTACGGCCTTTGAGTTCGTTACCTTGTATCTGTCCTTTGGCTCCACGCCGAGTCTTTGCTTACCTGATTCTCAAATCTTGGAATGGTCATTTTTTCCTTGATGGCGTATGCCTCTTCTATATCTTTTTCATATTTTGGTTGTTTTTCAGCCTCTGTATCTTCAAATATATTATGATTTTGCACTTCTTTTCTGCTTGACATACAATCACACTCCTTCTACTGTAAGATATAATTAGTATTAACTATTTATATCTTTCTATGCTTCTAGAAGGTTTTATAGTTTTCTAAATTCTGGTTTTCTATTATTAAAAGTTGTAAAAAACTCAAAGCCTACTTCTTTTAACAAGTTTCTTGCATTTTCATAATCTGCTCCAATATCACGAGGCGTATGGGCGTCAGACCCAATGGTAATAATGTGGCCACCTAATTCTCTATATCTTTTTATAATATCAAGTCTAGGATGCATATGCCCGACACCATAACGAAGGCCTGATGTGTTGATTTCAATTCCTTTTGAGTCTCTTATTAACTTTTTTAAGATCTCATCAATTATATCTTTATAGTCTAGGTATTCTAGCTGATAGTTAGAATAGTCTCCATACCTACAGATAAAATCCAGATGTCCCAAAACGTCAAAATTTTGAAACTCATGCACACACGCTTTAATAGCTCTAAAATACTCTGTAAAAGCTTGGTTTTTTGTCTTATTCTTAAAGAATTTTCCGTAATAAAAATCCTCACCCTCTAAAGAGTGCAATGAGCAAATAATAAAGTCAAAGGGATTATCCTGAATAAACTTATTAAGTATATCTTTTCCCCTTGATTCATATCCTATTTCAGCCCCTAATTTTAAACTGATTTGATTTTTATATTTTTCTTTTAGAGTGTTAAATTGATTGATATAATCACTTATGTCTGTTTGCAAAAAGTATTCTTTATCCGACGCCATAGCTTCATGATGATCTGTAATAGCCATTTCACGAAAGCCTAATGAAATCGCCTGTTTAACCTGATCTTCCATAGCTGCCATACTATCTTCTGATAACTCGGTGTGTATGTGATAATCTGCTTTGTACATGGCATAACCCTCCTTATAACTTATCTATTAGCTTACAATTCTTAGCTCTTCCTTGTAGCATCTATAGCTGCTACATATGCTGACGACCATGCCCACTGTAAGTTAAACCCTCCACAATCCCCATCAATGTCTAATAACTCACCAACTATGTATAAGCCTGGAATCTTTTTAGATTGAAGGCTCTTAGGACATAGCTCATCTGTACTGATACCCCCTGCCATTACTTGGGCACTGGTCCAGGAACGTGTACCTGTAGCCATAAATGTCCATGATTTAAACACTTTTACCAGATTCTTTACTTCCATAGGAGATAGAGAACTACAAAGTCTTGTCATATGACTAAGTTTTGCTTCTTTTAGAATCTCTGGAATTAGCTTCTTATTCAAAAGACCAATTAAAAATGTCTGTAGGGATCTTTGTGGTTGATAAGCCATACGCATTTGAAGCATTAGCCCTAGCTCATCTAAAGTATAGTCTGGAAATAAATCTAGCGTCACCTTGCAGGTCTTATTTTGGATTCCCTGGGCACTTACAATTCTACTAATTTGTAGAACAGGTGGTCCTGAGATACCATCTTCTGTAAAAAGAATTTCTCCTAATTCTTCTCTGCTACATGTTTCACTCTTTACAGTTACTTTTCCCTGTATTTTGACGCCTTTAATCCTCTTTACAATAGGCGTATCTAATATAATCTGTACTAATGATGGAAAAGGTGTCATCACTTTATGCCCAAGCTTTGCAAGTATAGGTAAGCCACTACCATTAGACCCTAGATTAGGGCTAGCCTTCCCTCCTGTAGCCACAATGACCTTATCACCATAGTAGGTCGTCTTGTCCTTACATCTTATGGTAAACCCTTTTTTACCTTGAGATATCTCTTCTACTTCTTTATCTATTAAAGTTTGGATTAGAAGATTATCTTTGTTTAACCTGTCAATCTCCATACGCATGACATCTAGCACACTACTGGCTTGATCTGAAACTGGAAAAACCTTACCGCCACCTTCAACCTTGTGGCTTATGCCTATTTCTTCAAAAAACTGGATAGCCATATTAGGATCAAAAGCTGTAAGGGCACCTAATGCAAATTTAGGATTTGTTCCGTGAAAATAATTGATATTACAGTCTATATTCGTTAGATTACATCGCCCATTCCCTGTTGCTAATATTTTTTTCCCCACTCTATTGGTTCGCTCTAAAATAGTAACTCTAGCCCCTTCTCTAGCTGCAATTATTGCTGCTACAAGTCCTGAGGCTCCTCCACCTATAATCAATAGTGTATCCATTCTAGTATCCTTCCTACTAATTAACCCATTAATCCTATTATACATTATTCATCATATTCTTGTAAAATCATATAAAGCTGATTTTCATCTTCTAATATGTCATCTTTTTGTTCTGGTGTAATTGGAATGCCTTTGTCTAATACCTTTTCTAATATGTCTGAAAGGTCATGTTGCTCTAGGCCTGCTTCCTTATAAAATATCTTATAACCATTTCGCTCTATTGATATAACAATATTCCCATTATGGGTTGTTAATATATAGTTTGGCTCTATTTGCCTCTCTATGACCCGGGTTAGGGTTACTTCATCCGCCTCATACTTAGTAATGACGTAGTCTGGAAAGATCTTCCCTAATTGTGCTTTCGTATAATCTAACCAATTAATCCCTTTATATTCATCCACTTGGGTTATAAATCCATATTGATCTACAATCTCGAATACTACATTAGTTCCTGCTTTAATCTTAAGTACATCTCGGGCCATGACAGTTTGATATGGTATTTCTATGGTCTGCTTAATGGCTAAAGGTTCTTCTATTATTTCATTTTGCTCAAATCTAAGATAAAACATGTAAATAAAAAGTGCAATTATAAAAAATACGGCCATTGCACTGAGTAATAAAAGTCTATATTGTTTTTTATTAAACATTTTGTTCTCCTTCTTATTTAGGCTGTTAAATACTTTATTAGATAGTATTAACACTTTTTGTTTGTTTTAAACAAAAGGCCTAAAAAGGAGGGGCTATTTTTATTAATCGTTAAAGATTCCTTTTTTCTGTAATAAATCAATCATTTTGGTTCCACCTGGTATCATTTGAAGTTCAACTGGTGTTAGGGCGTTAAACCTTATAACTCCCACTGCATATATAATAATAGCCATAGGAACAAGAAGGACAATCTGAATAAAAGAGCTAGCTGTTATTTGGGATAATAATAGGTAGCCTATTAAGGTTACACCCCCCATAGCAAGGGAGATTAAAGCTGGCTTTATAAATACATCCATTTTATTAATCGTCACTCCTGTTAGCTTAATCACTGACCTTAAGTTTAAAAAGGAAAAGACCAAATAACAGCCGATCGTACTATATATAATTGCATGTATATTAATAGCAGGGACAGATAATAAAATCATATTTAATCCTATTTTTATAGCGCAGGCAATTAAGGCGTGAATAGTGGGTAAGTGTTGCTTTCCCATTCCTTGTAAAATCCCCGTGCATATTTGTGAAATCGTAATAAACATGATTGCAATTGTACCTAATTGCAACAATGATGCCCCATCGGGCTGAGACCTAAATAGCAATTTTATAATTGGATCTGCAAGTATTGCCATTCCTATAGCTGCTGGAAATGCAAAAAGCATTCCTATTTTCATAACAAGCCCTGTTTTTTCCCTTACATCATCATAATTTTGAATGGCCATAGAATAAGAAATAGCCGGTGTTGCTGCTGTTGATAAGGAAATAATAAGGGATATAGGTACACTTACTAAGGTTAAGTACTTAACTGAATACTGACCTTTAAGGCTATCCACAATTTGAACTGGGGATAGGCCTACCATGTTGCTAATACCAATATAATGATCTTGCCCACTATTTAGGATCTGCTCAATCACTGCTGGCAATCTGTCATTAATCATTTTTAAGTCAATGGTAGATGTTAAGCTAAATACTGCTGTTCCCATTAAAATAGGAAGGGTGGTTATAATTATTTTTTTAAAAATAGTAAGGCTAGATTCATATTCATATTCTATACTTTTTTTCATTTTTTTCTTAATATTTGGGTTTACAAGCCAATAAACAAACAGTATAAATGCAAATCCTGAAAGGGCACCGATACCTGTCCCTAAAGTGCTTCCAAGTACTGCACTTTCTAGGCCTTTACCTATAAGGGCGTAGGCAAGGACAACACTAAATATTGCATTAAATACCTGTTCAATCACCTGTGAAATAGCAGTCGGCGACATTGTATTTAAGCCCTGGAAATATCCTCTAAAAGAGGACATTAAGACAACAATTAAAACTGTTGGTGCAAGGGATTTCATTGCATATACAGTTCTTGGCGATCCCATCATACTTGCAATATTTCCTGCAAACACCCACATAATAAGAGCAAGCATCCCCCCAAATATACCTGAGTAAATCATTGAAATCTTAAAAACCCTATGGGCATCTTTATAAGCACCCTTTGCAGTTCTCTCTGCTACTAATTTAGAAATAGCAGTCGGTAAGCCATAAGCAGATAATGTAATTAAAACAGTATATACTTGAAAGGCATCTGCATATAATCCATTTCCTTCATCTCCCAAAACATTGGTTAAGGGAATTCTATAAATTAATCCAATAATTTTCGTTAAAAAAGTTGCAAATGCAAGAATTGCTGCACCTTTGACAAAATTCGACCCTGATTTTTTCTTAGCCATGACGCACCTCATATTTTTTTGTCTAATCCGTTCTATTGTATCACAAAAAAACCAAGTATCCAATGGATTCATAGTCTTATATACATGTTAGTAGGTTATTAAGTATTCTGCAAACTATCCACAGTTTCTTTATAGTTATGCACAACTTGTGGGGTTATTAGGGTTAAGCCTTTACTAAAGTGTGTATATCTTAGTATAATACAAAGATATAGTTGTTAATATAGGAGGCAGTGACATGAATACTCAAAGTAAACACTTTTTACACGGCGGAGATCTTGATTCTATTTCTAGTGCATATGGCGTATCCCGTCAGGAAATTATAGATTTTAGTGGTAATATTAACCCCCTTGGCATTTCCACCCTTGCCAAAGAAGAAATAGCTAACAATTTAGACCTTATTTCCACATATCCAGACAGAAATTATAATACCTTGCGCAGAGGTATTTCCGATTATGTTGGCCTAGATGCCCAGCATATTATAGTGGGAAATGGCTCTACAGAACTAATTTCTCTTATGATTCAGATGAAAAAACCTAAGGAACTTCTAATTGTTGGGCCTACTTATTCAGAATATGAACGAGAGGCATCTCTTGCAGGTAGTAATATTCAGTATTTTCGCCTTCAAGAAGATATGGACTTTAACATTGATAGTCAGGGTTTAATTAATCATCTCACAAATGATATTGATATGCTGGTTATCTGTAATCCAAATAATCCTACAAGCACCTGTATCCACACACCAGAGCTTAAAATAATTCTAGATAAATGTAAGGAAAACGATATCTTTCTTATGATTGATGAAACCTATGTAGAGTTTGTAGAAAACATAGAATCTGTAACGGCTACTTCTTTAATCCCCTTTTATGATAATCTGCTTATATTAAGAGGAATCTCCAAATTCTTTTCATCACCAGGACTACGACTTGGGTATGGTATGTCTTCTAATAAAGACTTA
>CAYRAL010000034.1:0-9960 GCA_964422235.1 uncultured Candidatus Epulonipiscium sp.
ACTAGAGTGATCAGAAGCAAGATAAACACATAAATCTGCAACTTCCTCAGGTTTACCAGCCCGACACAAGGGAATCTCTTCTATAAAGTTCTCTTGTTCACTTTGAGATAAGTAGCTATTCATACCCGTATCAATGAATCCACAGGCGATGGCATTAACCCTAATATTACAAGGACCTAGTTCTTTGCCAAGTGCCCTAGAAAAGCTATTGATACCACCCTTGGTAGCTGAGTAGGCCACCTCACAAGAAGCGCCTACATTGCCCCATATAGAGGAAATATTAATAATGCAGCCACTCTGTTTGCCCACCATACTAGGAACTGCCAGGTGACAACAGTTGTATATAGAAGAAAGATTGGAATTTAAAATACTTGTCCACATATGGGGAGCTAGATCTGTGAATAACCCCACAGAAGAAATCCCTGCATTGTTGATTAAAATATCAACACAACGCCCTGTTTGTGAGTAAATATAATCAAACAAGTCTTTTGTTGATTCGTAGGAAGAAACATCACATAAATACATATAGACATGACCACCCAAGGCTAGGATTTCATTATAAGTAGATGTTAAGGATTTGTTATCTCTACTGCCATTAATAAAGACAGTTGCCCCTAAAGATGCAAACTTAAGGGCAATGGCCTTTCCAATCCCACGTGAAGATCCTGTTATAAGGACTATTTTATGATTAAAGTTCATTGTTAAATTCCTCCTAATAATTATGCTAATTCTATTATACACCGAGACGAGATCCTTTAACAAATGAGTGATTAGAAGAATTAGAATACTTTCATTTAAGAACTGACTATGGTATTATAAATAGTGGCATCTTATATCAATTAGTAGGTGCCAGATTACATAAAGCAAATAACGATAATCAAACAAAATAAGAGGAACAAAATAGGAAGATTACCGTCTAATAAGGGTAATACTTCTTAATCTAACAAACTGATGATCCATAGGAGTGAATAAAATGAATTCAAGAAAGCCAAGGTTAAAAAAAGGAGCAAGAAAACGCCTTATACGTAGATTTACAACGATAATGTTATCAACATTTGTTATTGGGACTACTGTAGTTATAGGTGGTTTGGCTACTTATCAAAAATTCAATAAAGATGGTAATCTATTTGATGGTTTTACAAAATTATCTGCAGAAGAAAAGAAGGAAAAAGAAAAACAGGAAGATAAATTAAAAACTAATGTGGCAGTATTTGGTGTAGATATAGATGGATATAGGACAGATATCATGTTTGTTGTTCATTTTGATGGCGAGAGTAATTCAGCAGATTTAGTATCAGTGCCAAGAGATACAATTGTCAGACCTTCAGATACTGAACTAGAGAAAATGCGAAAGATTAATAGAAACACGCCAAGAACAATGAAACTTAACGAAATGACTGCTTATGTAGGGATGAAGAACATTAATGATTTTACTGTCAAGCAAATAGAGAGAACTTTGGGAATCAAGATAGATAATTATGTTACGGTGGAGATTGAAGCCTTTCGTAAAATCGTGGATCATATGGGTGGCGTAGTAGTAGATGTACCAGGCGTCATGAAATACAATGATTACTCTGGGGGGCTACATATAAATCTCAAACCAGGGGTTCAACGCTTAGATGGTGTAGCAGCCGAGGGGCTAGTCAGGTTTAGAAAAGGTGTAGGTGCAGATGGTTCCGATACTGGGCGTATTGAAAGACAGCAAATATTCCTTAAGGCATTTGCAGAGCAACTCCTCAGCAAGGAAAACATACCTAATCTTCCTAAAATGATTCCAGCTATGTTTCAGCATGTTAAAACAGATGTCAATATATTAGATTTACCCAAATATTATGGTTATGCATCGAATTTTGATACCAATTCCATTGGCTTTCATACCATACCAGGGAGCGGACGTTACCAAAACAATGTTTCGTATTTTTTCCCAGATATGAATGAAATGGATAGTTTTATACAAGATATATTTTATAAGCTACCAGAAGTTGAGGATGGAGAAGCTAGCGGGTTAGGGGCAATAGAAGATAAGAAGGTAAAAATAGAAATCCTAAACGGCGGAGCACCTGCGGGCACAGCAGCTGACTTAAAAACAATTATTGGGAGAGATGGTTACGACGTTGTAAATGTAGCAAACTATAAAGGTAAAGATAAAGAAGACGTAATAATCTACGCCAAAGATACAGCCAAGGCAGAACAATTCAGAAAGTACTTTGACAATTGCACAATATCTATGGATCAGAAAATGGAAAAAGGAGTAGATATTCAGATTATAATTGGAACTAAAGGGATATAAGGAGGCATCAAGATGAAATTCACACATAAACTAAAAAGGTCTATGAGCTCAGGTATTTTTGCGGCAATTTTATTTAGCATAAGTAATATTTATGCCACTAGCCCAGAAATTTTGCACCAAACACAAAATGCTCAGACAATCACAAAAGGTGCAACATATATGACAGATTCAAGATTAACATCTAAGGGTTGGCAGGATCTACATATCTTAAAGGTTGACCTTGAGGATCCTAATATACAAGTACGGCCTATAGAAAGTTCAACTATAGGAGAAAAACAAACCGTTTTATCACTAGTTGAGGCAGCAGGTGCAGTAGCAGGCGTCAATGCAGATTTTTTTGACATGAGCAAACAAAATGCACCTAGCTTTGGATTAGTCGTTGAAGATGGAAAAATTAATCATGCCTACAATGATAAAGTAATTGGACTCGGTGCTAGTAAAGACATGGGAACCATGCTTATTGGTAGAGATAAAAGCTTGATGCTAGGATACTTTAGTGTTGACTTAACGGTTGAAGATCCAGGAACAGGTATTATTTTAGCAACCATTGCATCCGTTAATAAACCAACAGGAAATTTAGGAACACCCGTCTACTTAGATAGAAATTATGGGCCTACAACCATACCCTTAGAATCAGCTGATAAAAGCTTATATAAAGTAGTTGTAGAAAACAATATTATTACCAAGATAATAGATCCTGAACAAGCAGCTAATATACCACAAGATGGATATGTGCTTATTATGGATGAGGCAGGATTTATGTCAAGGGAAGGATCATTTAGCCTAGGAAGAGAGATGATTTTCAAATCTAAACTTACCCTAGGAAGCCAGTTCCAACAAGCAATAGAGGATGTAGAGGCAGGTGTAGGTGGCGGAGGTCTGATCATAAAAGATGGTCAAGCCTATACAGGAGCATCTCATAAAGTATCCCCAGCTAGTAGACAACCAAGAACGGTTATTGGTTCATCCCAAGATGGAAAGACATTATTTTTAGTTACGATTGATGGTAGGGGAGATAGTATAGGGGCAACTCATAATGAATTAGTTCCTATTTTAAAGTCCCACGGTATATACAACGCTATGCATTTAGATGGTGGGGGGTCAACTACCTTTGTATCTAGAGAGGAAGGAAGCTCTAAAGTAGAAGTGCAAAACAATCCTTCAGGAGGATCACAAAGGAAAGTAAGCAATGGTGTTGGAATCTTTAGTAGATCCACACCAGGACAATTATCTAAAATTATGATTTCATCTACATATGATCGTACATTTATAGGTACACCTATTTCATATACCATTAAAGGAGTGGATGAGAATAATAATCCAGTGGCAATTCCAAAAGAACAACTTAGCTGGACCAGTGAAGGGGTAAAAGGTGAATGGAAGGATAATCGTTTTTATCCAAGTTCATCTGGCAGTGGCTTAGTTATTGCAAAAGTAGGCAATATTGAGCTTGCTAAACCTATTACAGTATCAGCAAATCCTATAGGAATCAAAATTACACCATCTATATCAATCATAGATGTTGGAGCAAGTACGAATATGACTATATTTGGAATAGATGCAGCAGGCTATAAAGCACCGATTGCCTATGATCAAATCACATGGGATGTAGACTCAGGAGCAGCAAGTGTCAGTCAAGGTAAGATTACAGGTGTAAAAGATGGTCAAGCCATTATTACGGCATCCTTTAAAAACGTACCAACTATTAAAACGAAAATCTCAACAGTGGTGGGGCCTAGAACAGTAGCAGTGGACTCTGTAGAGAGTGATATCCCGGGTGTATGGGCTGGTGGTAGTTCGGATCATGTTACAGGAAGAGTAGAGTCTTCTAAAGAGCTTAAATATCACGGAGTAGCGTCTCTAAAATTTATATACAATTTAGTGAAAACACCAACTAAGCAAGTCGCCTATATGAAATTATCATCACCTGTTAAAATTGATAGAAATGTACAGTCTATAGGGATGTGGGTCCACGGCAATGGCCAAGGTGATATGCTGAAAATAGAATTAGCTGATTCAAAAGGCAAAAAGACAGCACTACAAGCAGGAGAAATTAACTTTACAGGATGGAAGTACTTATCAATTCCAGTGCCAAATAGCATAACAACAGATGTAAATCTAGAGCGTATGTATACCATTACATACGACAATAAAGCGGAGCGAACAAGTAGCATATATGTTGACCATATTTCTCTAACATATGGAACAAGAGATAAAGATGCTAGTTATTTAAAGGCACATGAGAAATTTGATCCAATGCATAAAAAAGCAGCTACAGAAGTTAAAAAAGCAGACTATGAATTTACGCTTCTTGGCAGCAGTCATATGAAACACTATCCACTAAATCAAAATTTACAAACTAGAATTGCAGATAGCCTGCAAAAAAATGCAAAGTTTACCATTCTTACAGGAAATACGGATTCTGGTATAAAGTCTATCATAGGACAAAATACAACTTGGGAAAATAAATTGAGTACCTACACATATGAAAATACTCAGGTGATTCATATAGGGACTAATTCAGGAGGGATCGTTAAGACTGGCGCATCTCAATGGACAGGATTCAAAAACGCACTTGAAAATTCTACAAGTGACCATATCATTATTACCTTAAACAAAAATCCTTTTTCAACATCAGGTTTTGCAGATAGTAGAGAAGGACTACTATTTCATCAAATCCTTAAAGAGTATAAAGAAAAAACAGGTAAAAATGTCCTTGTGGCCATTGCAGATGGATATGATACGGATGTATATATTAGAGATGGCGTCAGATATATGTATATTAATGGATTAGTGACCACAGATGATAATCTTAGTAAAGCCAAAAAGATAAGATTTCGAATTAATGGTAAAGAAATGAATTACACCATAGAAGGTATATTATAGAATGAGGAGGCAATGATGAATAAAAAAATAGCAGCAACCCTTTGTGTTTTGGCAGTTACAATAATGATTGGCATATCCAATATAGGCGTCCTTAGTGCCAGGGAGTTACAAGCCGGAAGTAGTGAAGATCCGGTTGTAACCAAAGGATATGTGGATAGGTTAATTAAAGATCTCCAGATTAATGGAACAGGCAATGGAAGCACTAGCAATAGCACCAATGAAAGAATTAAGGCTCAAGAAGAGATGATTGGCCTACTTAGTCGTGAACTTAATAAATTAAAAAGTGATCTAGCAAGGTTAGAAAATGGAGAGGCTGGGGATAATATATATCAAGTTGTGGACATAAACCCTGGTGAAAAGCTCATTGGTAAGCAAGGAACGGAGATTATATTACGTTCAGGTGAAGGAACAGCCATTATAGCTAATCTAGGTGGATTGCAAGATGTAACACAAGGCGTAGATATTACAGATGGTTTTGTGCCTAAATATCATCTTTTACTTGTGCCAAGAGATGATGGAAGGGGAGTCCTTGTAACTAAAAAGGCTACTTTCATGGTTAGAGGCGGATACACAGTCGAATAAAGTTGTCGAACAATCATGATTCCCTGGGAAATAAGTCGAACTTATCCAGGGAATATTTTCATAGGAGGAAGTATATGAACCAGTATTTTAAAAAAGGTGCTTATATTATGATTGCGCTATCATTATTAGTATCTTGTATAACAGGTGTTTTAAGAATTAAGGCAGAAGAGCAGTATAAGGAACTACAAGTTGCAGTTAGATATACAGATATTATTGATGTGGCACAACAAAAAGATAAACCGCTCCAAGAAGTATTACAAGTGTTAAAGGATAAAGGTGCAACAACTATATTAGTTAGGGAAAACACATTATTACCCAATACCTCAAGTGACCTTGCTAACTGGAAAGCACAAGGAAAGTTAACAGCCTATGAAGGCTATGCACTCATAAGGATGTACCCAGATACCCATGGCATAGAGGATCTAATACAAGCAGGGTTAAATTATATATCCGTCACCCAGGATGATTTATATAATCAGATATTAGCCAGAATAAAGGGGCAACAACTAGGTGGCAAAGAGGTCGTGCTAGAGGGTCAAAAGTACATTGAATACAGGGGTGCTACAAATACTTTAAGTACCGCAGGAATGGGATTCCCTATAGAGGAGCTAACCATTGCAGCCAATATGGGATATAGTATATCTCCTCAGGCTAAGACATGGGGTGCTACAGACCATAATTATGTAGAGACATTTATTAATCACATAAAAGAAATACCTAACTTAAATGTTGTGTATTTCGCAGATTCAGAAATCCCAGGACTAGAAATTGAAGAAACAGTAGAACTAGATCCGCAAATTACTGAATTTGCCAAAAGTAATCAGATAGGATTTATAGAGTTCTTTTCTGATAAGCAAAAGGGATTATTTACGCTAGCTAGACAGGCCAGCGAAGGTGGTAGGAACTATAAAGCTGTTCGGTTACACACAACGACAGATGGAGAAATTAACAGACTAACCCCACCTGAGCTTGTCTCAAGGTACTGGCTAGCAGCAACAGAGCGAAATCAACAAGTATTATTGTTTAAAATGAGAAACACTTTAGATACCAATGAGGATTTTGCAAATCTACAAGATGAAATTGAAGCTTTTAAAGATACAGCGGAAAAAGGTGGATTTAGAATCTCTAATGACGTCAGTAGTTATAACTTGCCTAAAGGCAATTTTGTATTTGCATTTCTATCAGGCTTAGGGGCAATTGCTGTATTTGTACTGTTTTTAGACCTAATCGGTCTTAGAAAAATGGGTGTAATACTAGGGATTGTTGGAATAATAGGGTATGCAGGTATTTTAAAAGTTAGGCCAACTTTAGCCCTGAAACTAATGGCGCTTTTTGGTGCATCTATCTTCCCATCTTATGCAGTGATGTGGGCACTAGAAAAGAAGACAAAAGGCTTAAAAGAAACCATATGTGTATTTTTAACAACCTGTGTGATTTCATTTGGAGGGGCTATTACCATTATTGGCCTTTTATCAAGGACCTCCTTTGGACTTACCATGGATTTATTTACAGGCGTAAAACTAGCCCATTTAATACCAATCTTATTAGTCCTTATTGGGTACTTATATAAAAGATATGGAACATCAATGGACTTTATAAAAGAAGTAGCCACAAGCAAAGTAACCTATATTGCCTTAATGATTATGGGGCTTATAGGAGTGGTGCTAATCATCTACACAACTAGAACAGGTAATACTGGGTCTATCTCAAACTTAGAACTAGAATTTAGGAGTGCACTAGATAGGATATTAGGTGTAAGGCCTAGAACTAAAGAGTTTATGATTGGTTACCCACTGATGCTAGCACTCTTTTACTATGATAAGAAAGAAAGTTATTTGCCTGTGTTAGCTATTTCTATCATTGGACAAATCTCATTGGTAAACACATATGCCCATGTGCATACGCCAATACTAATATCCCTAATAAGAAGTGGATATGGCCTTATATTTGGGTTAATAACTGGGCTTATACTTATTTATATAATCAATAAGATAATAAAGGTGGCTAAGACATGGCAAGAAAAAAAAGAATAGTTATATCAGGATATTATGGCTTTGATAATACAGGCGATGAGGCTGTTTTATATTCTATACTTGGTGCCTTGGAACAGGAGTGTAAGAATCAAGCACTGGACATTACGGTGCTTTCTAATCAACCGGAAAAGACAAATCAATTATACGGCGTAAAAGCAATAAATCGTTGGGATATAAAAGAAATCTATAGAAGTATTAGAAGCTGTGACTTACTGATTAGTGGTGGCGGAAGTTTACTTCAAGATGTAACGAGTAATAAAACAGTGCCCTATTATCTCTTAATTATTAAAATGGCACAGTGGCATAAAAAGGATGTTTTGTTTTACTCACAAGGCTATGGACCAGTCAACAAAAGTTATAATAAATATCTAATAAGCAAGGTCTTAAATAAGACAAACCATATTTTTGTAAGAGATGATCATTCTAAGGAAGCCTTATTAGAGATAGGGGTTACAAAAGCACCCATTAAAGTTGTAGCTGACCCAGTTCTTGGCATGACAGCTAATCAAGAAACAATCCTTAAAATGAAAAACTATGTCGAAAGTTATAGCAAGGGGAAACTACGTGTCGGTATCTATTTGCGATCATGGAAGAATGATCATAGATTGGTAGAAAAGATGGGTATATTATGTGAAATATTAGATCAAAAAGGTCTAGACATATTCTTTGTACCAATGCAGCACCCGGAAGATTGTGATTTTTTGGAGAAGCTAGATTTTCCAAGACTATCTACTCACAGGATTAAAGATGATTTAACGATTCAAGAAAATTTTGCTTTAACGGGGCAGATGGATATTGTTATTGGCATGCGACTGCACGCCCTCATTATGGCCACGGCTCAGGGCGTACCCATAGTAGGGATATCTTATGATCCTAAAGTAGAGGATTTTATGAAGATGCTTGACCATAAGGATTGCTTTGATGTTGAAACATTCGACCCAGAAGAGCTTGCCAATAGTGTTGTGGCTCAAATTACAAACATTGAAAAAGAAAAAGAAGATATGCGATATAAGAAACAGTTGCTAATTGACAAGGTCTACCAGCCAGCAAAACAGATTAATCAAATACTTACTTTAGGGGGATTGAAATGAGCGAAAAAGTACTTATTATGGATGTTCCTATTAATAAGGTAACAATGGAAGAGGCATCTAATCAAGTAGTGGAGTATTTATTGGGGAAAAATCAGCACACAGTTTTTACACCAAATCCTGAAATTATTATGGAAGCTCAAGAAGATCCAGAACTTATGAGAATTCTAAAACAAGCCGATTTAGTTGTAGCAGATGGCATAGGTGTTGTTCTTGCATCTAAAATACTAAAAGTTAAAAGATTACCAGAGCGCGTAGGCGGTTTTGATCTTATGCAACAAGTTCTAGATAAAATTAAAGACAAAAATATTAAAGTGTATTTTTTAGGTAGTAAGCCAGGTGTTGCAGAAGCTGCAGCTCAAAATATGAGAAAAAAGTATCCAGGTATTAAGATAGTAGGGACTAGAGATGGATACTTTACGAAAAATGATGAACAAGGCATAATTAATGAGATTAAAGGATTAGAAGTTGATCTTTTAATGGCAGGCCTGGGAGCGCCTAGACAGGAAAAGTGGATAGACAAGCATATTAAAGAATTAGGTATTAAGGTAGGAGTAGGCGTAGGTGGAAGTCTGGATGTAATGGCTGGAACTGTTAAGCGTGCACCAGAGATATATCAAAAATTAGGTCTTGAATGGTTTTATAGATTAATAACAAACCCAAAGAGAGCTAAAAGAATGATGAATTTACCTATATTTGGAATTAAAGTTGTTTTCATGCGTGTTTTTGGAAGATAAAGATGCCTATAAAAGGCCTATAATATAGCTAATATGTAAAAGAAATTAACAATATAAATAAAAAAGTCAGCAATCTGTAATAAAATGGGATGTGGTTTGTGAGTTATAACTAAATCCTATTAAAATATTTCATGTAAAAAGTGGGTAGTTTTAAAAATGAGAGTGTAGTATATTTAGCATAAGAAGTATTCCAATAACAATTAACTTACACAAGGGGGAAATATTATGGCAGGGTTAAACCTAAAGAATATATATAAGAAATATCCTAATGGATTTGTTGCAGTAAAAGATTTCAGTTTAGAAATCGAAGACAAAGAGTTCATTATTTTCGTAGGACCATCAGG
>CAYRAL010000035.1:0-9930 GCA_964422235.1 uncultured Candidatus Epulonipiscium sp.
CTTGGCCGTGCAGGTCGTAATGAAAGTAATATTAAAAACAGGCAACCTATTGGGCAAATGTATGTACAATCAAGTAAAGAACTGCCATCTGACTTTATTTCTATTATTGCTGATGAATTAAATATCAAGGAAGTTTCTTTTGTTGATGATGCTAGTGGATTTACAACTTATCAGTTTAAGCCACAAATGCGTACACTAGGTCCTAAATACGGAAAAATGTTAAATAGCATTCGTACTGCTTTAACCTTACTTGATGGGACTAAAGCGATGGATGATCTTAAAAATACAGGTATTTTAAAACTTGATCTAGAAGGAACAACCATTGAACTTACAGAAGAAGATCTCCTTATTGATACGGCTCAAAAAGAGGGTCTTATGGCTCAATCAGATCGTGGCTATACTGTTGTCCTAGATACAGCCCTAAGCCCTGAACTCATTGAAGAAGGTTTTGTAAGAGAAATCATATCCAAGATTCAAACAATGCGTAGAGAAGCTGACTTTGAAGTTCAAGATTACATTGAAGTGTATTATAGTGATAATGACCATCTTGGACAAATTATTGCAGATAATGCTGATCAAATCGTGAAAGATGTTTTAGCTACTTCTATTAAAGAGCATAAGCAAGAAGATGGTTATAAGAAATCTTGGAAAGTAAATGGCCAAGATATAACATTAGTTGTCAATCGTAAATAATAAAACCAATTAAGGCAAGGATTATATAATCCTTGCCTTAAAAATTGATTCATGTTTAAGCATATTGTATAGCACATCACTGCTCCGTATGTGTTTTGGCACAAGAAGTGTATACTTACCATGGGTAACACCTTGTTCGTGACTGATATCATCCTCTTCAAGTTCTTCTTCAAGGACGTATTCAATATTTTTTACCTTTATATTATGATTTCTAAAATAAGCCCTTAAGTATTCAGCTACTTCAACTTTATCATAATATGTAATATCCATTTGAATAATATTACCGCGAGTTAAAATATTTTTCTCTAAACTCTTTAGGGATACTAAGATAATAAATACTAATATGCCAGAAGTAACACTTAACCAGTAATATCCATACCCTATTACTAATCCTAGACACCCAACTACCCACACTGTTGCAGCTGTGGTTAGGCCTTTTACTGAGCCTTTCTCATGCATAATTGTTCCTGCACCTAGGAATCCAATCCCTGTAATAACCTGTGCAGGCATTCTACCCATATCTGCTCCTAGTTTTCCAATTAGATCAGGGTTATCTAACATGATATTGATTGTTTCTTCCACTAGATAAATTTGCATCATAGAAACAATAGCAGCCCCAACACAAACAAGAATATGTGTTCTTAAACCTGCTGGTCTATTTTTATACTGCCTCTCATATCCTATTGCCCCTCCAATAGTGATTGCTAATAACAACCTTAATATAACCTGATAATTATCCATTTCTCCCCCTTCCTCTTTAAAAAATTATACGACTAAATACTTAATAAGACAAGGTTTAGGATTATTTGGCTTTCATAACTCGCAAGGAATTAAGAATGGCTAAAATTGATACCCCCACATCAGCAAATACTGCTTCCCACATTGTGGCAACCCCTAAAGCTCCTAGTAAAAGCACAACTAACTTAACGCCTAGGGCAAATATAATATTTTGCCATACAATATATTGTGTACGTTTTGCAATTCTAATAGCTGTGGCGACTTTAGATGGTTCATCTGTCATAATAACAATATCAGCAGCTTCAATAGCAGCATCAGAACCTAAGCCACCCATTGCAATACCTATATCGGCTCTTGCAAGAACTGGCGAATCATTAATCCCATCTCCAACAAATATTATATTCTTTCCTGAGGATTTCTCCTTATGGACTTCTTCTAATTTTTCCACTTTCTCATGGGGAAGTAATTGAGCATATACTTTATCAATTCCTATGATATCTCCTATTTTATCAGCTATATTTTTGTGGTCCCCTGTTAGCATAATCGTTTGCTTAACACCCATATATTTTAGTGCTTTAATACCCTTTATGGCATCATCTTTAACCCTATCTTCAATCACAATAAGCCCTGCGTAAACATTATCTACAGCAAGATGAACAATGGTTCCTATAATACCATATTCATTATAATCCTTTATATTTTCCTTCTCCATTAGTTTACTATTTCCTGTTGCCACTCTTTTACCATCTATAGTGACTATAATACCATGGCCTGCAATATCTTCTAAATCTCTAATGGTCTCTTTATTAATATCTTTTCCATATTCCTTTATAATAGATAGGGCAATAGGGTGGTTTGAGTAACTCTCAGCACTAGCAGCATATTGTAAAATTTCTTCTTGGGTAAATCCATTATTACCTCTAATCTCAGTAACACTAAACTTACCTTGTGTAAGGGTTCCGGTTTTATCAAATAAAACTGTTTCCACATGATTTAGTGCCTCTAAGTAATTACTCCCTTTAATTAATATCCCATTTTTAGAGGCAGCTCCTATGCCACCAAAAAAGCCAAGTGGAATAGATATGACAAGTGCGCACGGACATGATATAACTAAAAATACAAGAGCCCTATAGATATAGTCACTAAGGGTGGCACTGCTTATCAGTAAAGGTGGCACTATTGCTATTAAAGCTGCAGCCGCTACAACAATTGGTGTATAACGACGGGCAAATTTAGTAATAAAATTTTCTGTTTTTGCTTTCCTGTTACTGGCATTTTGAACCAGTTCAAGTATTTTATTAACTGTAGATTGGCCAAATTCTTTGGTTACTTGTAGCTCAATAAGGCCCGTTTGGTTAATAAAGCCGCTTAAAGCTTCATCTCCTTCTTTAACTTCCCTTGGCAATGACTCACCCGTTAAAGTTGATGTATCCATAGTAGCTATTCCTTTAAGAATAATACCATCTAAGGGTACTCTTTCTCCTGGCTTTACAAGTATAATATCCCCTATATGAACCTCTTCTGGGGATACTTTAACTGTATCACCTTTTACTTTAAGGTGGGCAAAATCTGGCCTTATGTCCATAAGAGCCTTAATAGACTGTCTTGATTGATTCACTGCTATATCCTGGAACAGCTCACCTACTTTATAGAAAAGCATAACAGCTACACCTTCAGGGTACTCCCCTATGGCAAAAGCGCCTATAGTGGCAATAGTCATTAAAAAGTTTTCATCAAATATTTGTCTTTTTAATATGTTCTTTATGGCTTGCCAAACAATATCATAACCGATGACTAGATATGATACTATATATAGACTCACGGTAAGTGTTTGATTTAGTTTCATGAAAGTAGGCATAGCAAATAATATAGCCCCTATAAGTAATTTAATTAGTGTTTTATTCCGCTCTTCATCACTGTGCTGGTGATCATGCTTATGTTTGTCATTTATTTTTTCTATTACTTTTACCTGAGGTTCTAATGTAATAATAATGCTTTTTATTTTTTCCATAAGGTCATCTATTTGGGTATCTTTTTCAAACTCTATTGTCAAGGTCTTCATCATAAAATTCACAATTGCCCGCTTTACCTGAGGTAATTCTGACACCTTAGTTTCAATCTTATCAGCACAACTAGCACAATCCAAACCCTCAAGCATTACTTTTTTTGTATAATTTTCGTCCATAATACCCCCCTTTTCTAAATTCTACAACTATACATATGAACAAACATTCATATGTATAGTCCTATAGTATCCCTTACTCCTGAATATGTCAATACTATTTGGGCAATTCTGCTGCTAATGATTTATTTCACTTGTTGAGTAAATGTTCTTAATTTTATACCCTAGTTCAAATACTTGTGTTATAATGCTATTTAACACCTGAATAATTAATCATACATTGTAAAGGAGGACTATATGAATCTTTTTAATGCCAGAAATATAAAAATTCTGGAGGTTTCTATTTTCATTTTAAACATATTATTTTTTGCAATATTTTTTCTATCTTCACCATCTTTTATTTTATCAATTAAGATAAGTATACTCGTTATAGTCATCTTAATATATTCGATTTTATTTATAAAAAAACAGAATCTTATTACATATCCTATTGATGATGACTTTATTTCATCAGATAGGTACAATTTATATAAGCAACACTCAAATCTTATGGCTAAGTTTCTTAAATTTAAGGATCTAGAGGTTCATAATCTTACATCAGAAATCTCTATTAAAGATAAGCTCTATAAACAATTATTTGATTTTGCACCTGATGCTTTTGTCATTTATAATAGAGATGCTATTATCTATTCAAATGACGCTTTTATGACCTTAGTAGATGCTAATGATGATGGAGATTTTTTTTCTAAAGGAGCTTGGGACTTTATCCATCCTACTTCTATGGCCACAGCTAAATTAGCCTATGATAATCTATTAGGAAAGGTTACAGATACCAATATAATAAACATCCAAGTTGTATCTTTAAATAATGTCACTAAAAGGGTTAGGGTTTCCTCTAGCATTGTGTTTTTTGAAGATGCTTATTATATTTTTTCTTGTATTCATGATCTTTCTACTCATGATGAACAAGAACGCATTAAGATGGAACTAAAAAATAATATTGCCAATGAGAGGTATAAAGTGGAGTTTTTTGCAAACATTTCTCATGATATTAAGACCCCAGTTAATGTTATTTATAGTGCTGTTCAACTACAAGATATGTACGCACTTTCTAATGACTATGATAAGATTTTAGTATATAATAATATTATTAAACAAAATTGCCTTCGTTTGCAGAAGCTTTTAAATGATATATTAGATATCACTAAGATTGATGCCAATCACTTTAAACCTAAGTTAGAATTGTGTAATATTATATGTAGTATTGAATACATTACCCAATCTATCACATCATATATTGAACATAATGATATCTCTATAATCTTTGATACAAATGTAGAAGATAAATTTGTTATGACAGATCTTAATTTAATTGAACGCATAATGCTCAACTTAATTTCTAATGCAATTAAATATGGCAAACAAGGTGGTAATGTGTGGGTTACACTTCATGATGAGGGTAATCATTTAATCATTCGTGTAGAAGATGATGGGATAGGAATACCTAAAACCCAAATCTCTAACATTTTTAAAAGATTTCATAAGGCACATCAAAATACCACTAGTACGGTTAGTAGTAATGGTATTGGCCTATCTCTTGTTAAATCTATGGTTAAAACATTAGATGGTATTATTTTTTGCCTTAGCACGGAGGGGGTAGGCTCTGAATTCGTTGTTATTTTACCCATGGAATCCCTTAAACCTGAAGAAAATGCTTATTGTGAATATGCTACGTCATTAGATCTAAGCAATAACTTAAACATAGAATTATCAGATATTTAAACACATCTATAGGAGGATTTTAATGCTAGATAGTAAGCTAATTGCAAATAACTTAATGGAATTTATAAACAACAGCCCTACTATGTTCCATGCTAGCTCTGTCATTGTGGACAAATTAAAGGATAATGGATTTATCCATTTACCGCTAGATGGAAAGTGGAATCTAAAAAAAGGTGGTAAGTACTATGTAACGAGTAATGATTCTGCTTTAATTACATTTGTTATAAATACAACTACCCTTGAGGAAGATGGGTTTAAAATGATTGGTACTCATACGGATGCACCTGGTTTTCGCCTTAAACCTAGTCCTGAGATACAAAAAGAGAATTACCTCATCCTAAATACTGAAGTTTATGGTGGCCCTATTTTAAGTACTTGGTTTGATCGTCCACTTTCTATTGCCGGCCGTGTGTCTTATTCAGGAGATCATATTTTAAGGCCCCAGCATTCTCTAATTGATTTTAAGGAACCTATTGCCATTATCCCTAGTCTGGCTATCCATATGAATAGGGACGTTAATACAGGTGTAGCCCTTAATAAACAAAAAGATACCCTTCCTGTTATTAAAATCATTGATGGACAATTAAATCCGGCATATATTAAAAACATGGTTTGTAAACAATCAGGATTATCCATAGACCAAGCTTTAGATGTTGATCTCTTTCTTTATCCCACTGAAAAGGGTGCCTTAGTAGGCGCAAATAAAGAATTTATTTCTGCCTCTCGCCTAGATGATCTTGCAATGGTGTATGCAGCTATAGAGGCCTTATTAGGGGCTAAACATAAGAGTGGTATTAACATGATGATATGCTTTGATAATGAAGAAATAGGTAGCCGAACAAAACAAGGGGCCGATTCACCTTTTTTATCATCTACCTTAGAACGTATCATGATTGCTTTAGATAAAAGCAGTGAAGATTTATATAGAGCTATTGCTAGATCTTTTTTAATCTCTGCTGATATGGCACATGCTTATCATCCTAACTACCCTGAAAAACAAGATCCTACTAACAAGGTTCTTCCTGGCAATGGTCCTGCTATTAAAGTCAATGCTAACCAAAGCTATACCACTGATAGTGATTCAGCTGTTGTTTTCGCAGATATTTGTAAAAAAGCCAATGTGCCGTATCAGGTGTTTGTTAATCGCTCAGATGAACGTGGTGGTTCAACAATTGGCCCTGTGTCTGTGGCTCATGTAGCTGTTAGATCTCTTGATATCGGTGCCCCCATGTTAAGCATGCATTCATGCAGGGAGTTAATGGCTATTAAGGATATAGAATATACATTGAATGCTTTTAAGGCTTTTTACAGCATATAATATATATGAAAGGTGGCGTTATAATGAATACAAGTAGCTGTAATTTTAATAAAGAAAACTTTAAACAAGAGATTATTAATCATGTTCGGAACTTCTCACGTAAAGATCTAAAAGATGCAACACCTCAAGAACTTTACCAAGCAGTATCATTTGCTGTTAGGGATATCATTACTGAAAATTGGATAGCAACCCATCATGCTTATGATCAGAAAAATCCTAAAATGGTTTATTATCTCTCCATGGAATTCTTAACCGGTAGGGCACTTGGTAATAATATTTTGAACCTTACTTTAACAGAGCGGGTAAAAGAGGTCTTAGATGAGCTTGATATTGATATGAACTTATCACTAATCGAAGAAGAAGAAGCAGATGCTGGTCTTGGAAATGGTGGCCTTGGACGCCTTGCAGCTTGCTTTATGGATTCTCTAGCAACATTGCAATACCCAGCTTATGGTTGTGGTATTAGATATAAATTTGGCATCTTTAAACAAAAAATTCAAGATGGCAGACAAATAGAACTTCCTGATGATTGGCTAAAATATGGGCACCCTTGGGAAGTTAAAAGAACGGATCATACTGAGGAAATTAAGTTTGGTGGCAATGTTAGAGCTTATGAAGACACTAGTGGCCGAACCCGTTTTATACACGAGAATTATCAATCTGTTCTTGCAATTCCATACGATATGCCCATTGTTGGGTATAACAATAGAACTGTAAATACACTACGCCTTTGGGATGCTGAAGCACCTGAAAAATTTATTCTTCACTTTTTTGATGAGGGCGAATATGCAAAAGCAGTTGAGCAACAAAATCTTGCTAAAACCCTTACCCACGTTCTTTATCCTAACGATAACCATTACCAAGGCAAAGAGCTTCGTCTAAAACAACAATACTTCTTCGTATCTGCTACGCTTCAAAGAGCCTTACGTAGAATAAAAAACAAAAAGGTCAGTCTTTATTTATTACCTGAAAAGGTAGTTTTTCAGATGAATGATACTCATCCATCCTTAGTGGTCCCTGAACTCATGCGTATTCTATTAGATATCTACGACCTCTCATGGGATGATGCGTGGAGAATTACAACAAAATCATGTGCCTATACCAACCATACCACTTTACTTGAGGCCCTCGAAAAATGGCCCGTTGAATTATTCCAACGCCTACTTCCTCGTATTTATCAAATAGTCGAAGAAATTAATAATAGATTCTGTCACCAATTAAGAAACCAATACATGTTTAGTGAGGAAAAAATACGTAAGCTTAGTATTTTTCATGAAGGTCAAATACAAATGGCTAACCTAGCAATTGTAGGAAGCTTCTCTGTTAACGGGGTTGCTGCACTACATTCAGAAATTCTGAAAACCTCCGTCTTAAGTCACTTTTCTGAGATTATGCCTGAGAAGTTTAACAATAAAACAAATGGGATTACGCCAAGACGTTGGTTAGCACACTCTAATCCAGAACTTTCTAAGCTTATAACAGAAACCATCGGCCATAAGTGGATAACAGATTTAACAGAACTAGAAAAGCTAAAGCCTTATGCTAAGGATAAGAAGTTCCAAGAGAAATTTATGGCTATTAAGTTTGATAACAAGGTTCGCTTAGCTGAGTATATCCAAAAGAAACAAGGCATTCAAGTTAACCCTCATTCTATATTTGATGTTCAGGTTAAAAGATTACATGAATATAAGCGCCAGTTGTTGAATATTTTGCATGTCATGATGATCTATAATGATATCCACCAAAATCCTGATATTAATATGACACCTCGTACATTTATCTTTGGAGCTAAAGCAGCACCTGGATATCGCAGAGCAAAGTTAATTATTAAGTTAATTAATAGCGTTGCTGATCTGGTTAATAATGACCCTATTACCAACAATAAATTATGTGTCGTATTTATTGAAAACTATAATGTCTCTAGTGCAGAAATTATTATTCCTGCTACTGATGTTAGTGAACAAATATCGACTGCTGGTAAAGAGGCTTCTGGAACTGGAAATATGAAATTCATGCTGAATGGCGCCGTAACCATTGGTACTTTAGATGGTGCCAATGTTGAGATTGCTGAAGAATTGCATAATGAACATATCTTTATATTTGGACTTACAGCAGATGAAGTAGCAGAGTTAGTTGAAAACAAGTCTTATAATCCTTGGGATATCTATAATGATAATCCTTCTATAAGAAGAGTTCTTGATCAACTAATAGATGGCACTATCGCACCTGAAGAACCTGGCATATTCCAAGAGATTTATGAATCCCTACTCAATCGCGCTGGGGGTCATATGGATGAATACTTTATCCTGAAAGATATAGAATCATACTATAATACCCACCACAGCGTAGATGCTCTCTATAAAGAGCCAGCTAAATGGGCTGAAAGTGTTATTATGAACACAGCTAGTAGCGGTAAGTTTAGCTCTGATCGGACCGTCCAAGATTATATTGATGATATTTGGAAACTTGAGAAGGTTGTTATAGACTGAAATCAAAAGAATAAATGGAACAAATTCGCCTTAATGGAATATAGTGGGAGTAGGTATCCTATTATTCTATTGAGGTGAATTTATGTTTAACTATATTCGTAGTGACCAAATAGCAAAAAAACCAATTAATAAAAAACCCGTAACTTCTCAGCCACCCCAAACTCCCATGACACCAATTGAGATGCAAGTTAATATGCCTATAGGAATGCAACCTATTCCACAAACAGACGCTAATCTTACATGTATTTATCCCCATATGAACATACCACCTAATATGCCAGCACAGCCTATGCCACCACCTATGTCTCCTACACCTACACAATGCATGCCTTGTATGCATTGTATGCATTATAATATGTGTATGCAAGCTATGCCTATGCCTGCGGTCTCTCCTTCATACAATACAATGCATACTCCTAATCCTTCTAGCGATATGTCTAAAAACCAAGATGATATGGAGATTGCTTATATAAAGAAAATGTACCCACCTTTATGCCAAAAAATCCAAAAATATGTTGCGTCTGAACTTGATCAATATGACCATGATCTAAGCCCCATTTATGAAATGTATCCTGCAACAGAAACCATTGATCACATGGCTAATTGTATCTATACAGATATGAAAGCAGATATGGGCAATCTCATCAAAGAATTCGAAGGTAATAATTGTAGCCGCGCGCCAATAGGGGGCTCCTTCTACACCTTAATCTACGCTATCCTTCTCAACGAGCTCTACCGAAAACGCATGAGAAGGCGTCTTTACCGCTAGGGGACAGTCCCCATTGCTA
>CAYRAL010000036.1:0-9866 GCA_964422235.1 uncultured Candidatus Epulonipiscium sp.
ATGTATTTAAATCATGTCCATATCCTACAGAGCGGAAAATCCAAGAACGTCCTGCCTCATCACCATAATGCTTGGTATCTAAAACACCATTTATGGCTGTATTGTAGGAATCAATTTTTGTATCCTTTGCATGGAAATGATAAATAGCACCTTTAAGGTTACGAATAGCTGCTACAGGGTCAATGCCTTGCCACCAAAGATGAGATGGGTCAAAGTTTGCACCGATCACATCACCTACTGCATTACGTAATCGCCATAAAGTATAAGGATTGTACACACTAAAGCCTGGATGCATCTCAAGGGCAACTTTAGTAACACCATGGCTTTTTGCAAACTCAGTTGCCTTTTTCCAGTAAGGAATTAAAACCTTATTCCATTGATAATCTAGCATTTCAGAATAAATGTCAGGCCAGGAACAAGTAATCCAGTTAGGCTCTTTAGCACCTTCATACCCACCTGGGCAACCTGAAAATGTAACAACTGTATCAAGTCCTAATTTTTCGGCTAATAAAACTGCATCAACAAAATCTTGATGATCTTGTGCTGCCATTTCTGCATTAGGATGAACTGGATTACCATGTACACTAAGGGCTGAAATCTCCATATTATATTTTTCAAATAATGCTTTAAATTCTTCAAACTTAGCTTCATCAGCTAATAGCTCCTTAGGGTTACAGTGAGCTTTACCTGGGTTTCCCCCGGCACCTATTTCTACTGCTTGTACGCCTAATGATGAAAGATATGATAATGTTTCTTCTAATGTCTTATTACCGAATAATACTGCGAATACGCCTAATTTCATAATGAAACCTCCTATATACTATTTTGCTATTTTAAGTTGTTTTAAGTTTTTTAAACTAATTTGAATACTTTCAAAAGGATCCATACTGTATTCCTCTTGTTCTACAATAACCCACTGGACGCCTGCATTTTGCGCAATCTTTTCAATTTGTTCAAATTTCACAAGGCCCGTACCCACTTCTACCTGCCTAAACACTGGGTTTATTATATAATCTTTAGCATGTAACAACGGGCAACGTCCACTATATTTTTCTACATATGCGACTTCATCTACGCCGCCTCTAGAAATCCAACATAGGTCTAGTTCTGCTTTTACATAATCAGGATTTGTTTTGGAATACAGTAAATCTAAAATGTAGTCTCCATCTATTTTAACAAATTCATGATCATGGTTATGATATAGAAAGGTAATGCCTTCTTTTTTGCAAGCTTTACCTACTTTATTTAAAGTATTGGCTAGTTTTTCAACATCCTCTATACCTTCAAAAGTTGCCCAAGGACACACCATATAACTCATTTCTAGGACCTTAGCATAAGCAATTTCTTCCTCTAAATGGTCCTCTAATCTCTCAAGTGGAACATGGCTACTAACTGCTCTAAGCCCTAATCTTTCAAGGTGCTCTTTCATCTCAATTGCCTTTATACCACCATATCCAGCAAACTCTACACCCTGGTATCCAATACTAGCAACCTTCTCCAATACACTAATAAAATCTTTTTCAGCTTCATCTCTTAAAGAATATAATTGAATCCCAACTGGAAATCCCATATATCATTCTCCTTACTCACTAATTGGTTGACCATCTTTAAAGAAAACTGGTTTTTTAGTTTTCGCTGAGTTGTAAATGGCTTCTAATATTTCCGTAACCACTAATGCTTCTTCTGCTTTGACAAGAGGATCTGTGTCATTGATAACTGCGTCAATCCACATTTGGGCTTCTAGTACTTTGGGGTCATCTCCTTCACCATCATAAAAATCAACGCCATCTGCATCTAAAGCCGGTGTTTTTGTATAAAACTTGCCCAGGTCTTCCCCATTAATACGAAGTCCATCTGCCATATCTGCCCCTGCTAAAGTTCCGCAAAGTGTGGTCTTTGCTTCTCCTACGTCTAAGGTATTAAGTGCCCAGCTTGATTCTAAGATGATGGTTGCTCCGTCTTCCATTGTAATAAAACCAAAAGCTGAGTCTTCCACTGTATACTCTTCTTGATTCCAAGGACCAAAGCTATTGGCTTTACTGGTTCTGCCGTCCCAAGCTTTATAAACATTTCCCATAACACTTTTTACTTTGTAATTATTCATCTCCCATAGGGTTAGGTCTAAAGCATGCGTCCCTATATCAATTAGTGGGCCTCCACCCTGCTCCTCTTCGTTTAAGAAAACACCCCATGTAGGAACTGCTCTTCTACGAATAGCATGGGCTTTAGCAAAATAAACATCTCCTAAATCGCCTCTTTCACAAGCAGCCTTTAAATATAATGAATCAGATCTAAAACGATTTTGGTAACCTATTGTTAATTTCTTACCTGTCTTTTTTGCTACTTCTAACATTTTTCTAGCATCTTCTGCTGTTTTCGCCATTGGCTTTTCACACATAACATGCTTACCACTTTCTAGCGCATCTATGGTAATAAAACTATGACTTAAGTTAGGTGTGCAAACATGAATAACTTCAATTTCCTTATCTTTAAGCAACTCTTTGTAATCTGTATATACTTTTGCACCTTCCACGCCAAATTCTTTTGCAGCCTCTTCTGCTCTTTCTGGGATAATATCACAAAAAGCTACCATTTGGGCCTGATCTACTTTTGATAATGCTGGCATATGCTTAGCAGTTCCTATACCCCCACAACCAATAATACCTATCTTAACAATTCTATCATTCATCCTTATCTCTCCTTTTAAGCAATTAAGTAATTAAATACATTTATATTTGTCTTAAGTCTAGCATTTTACATGCCTATTGTATATAATTTATAAGAACAAAAGTATAACTATTTTTACTTTCCATAATAAAACCTATGAAAGGATGTTTCTTTATGCCAATACCTTATTATGAGTCCGAACAGTTACCTAATTCAAAATCCTCTGTTTCCTTATGCCTTCTAGCTTCTAGTGGCCAGAATAACGAAGATTACCACGTTGCGCCCCATTGGCATACGAGTGTTGAAATACTCTATTTCTTACAAGATAGCGCTACAGTCTGTGTGGGATCTAGCTACTATAATGTTAAATCTGGCGACTTAATCATTATTAACGCTGGAGAAGTACATTCTGTCTCTGGGGACCAATATAAAACACCGACCCACTTCGTATTAAGAGTGATTCCTGAACTTTTATACATCTCAGGAAATGATTCTTTTGAAGCAAACTATTTGCTTCCTTTTACAATTTCTGGTCTTACACAGCACCGAGTTATCAGTAAGGATCACTTACGTGATAGCCCTGTAGTTCCTCTTATGAATGAGGTTTATAGTGAATTTCATAGCAAGCCATTTGGTTACGAATTATCTATCCAAGCTAATATTAGTAAAATATTTCTTTGGATTCTCAGGTATTGGCAATCTCAAGGAATGCAAATACAACAATTATTCCTTCACAATAGTCAGGATTATACAAGACTTAAAAAACTCTTTAAATATGTGCAAAACCATTATCATGAACCTATTCATGTATCCGATATGGCTGATCTTTGCAACATGAATTACAGTTATTTCTCTAGGTATTTTAAAAAACTAACTGGAAAAACCTTTGTTGAGTATGTCAATTATATCCGTCTAACTGAAGCTGAAAAGTTATTACTAACGACAAACTTAAATGTTACTCAAATTGCCTTTTCTACTGGATTTTCCAGCGCTAGCTACTTTATAAAGATATTTAAAAAACACCGTGGACTGTCTCCTAATAAAATGAGAAGCACCTATTGATTAGTCAATAAGTGCTTCTCATTTTATTAGGGCACCTCTTTAAAGCCTGGCAATAGACCTACCTTTTGAAGGGTTTGTAATACAATAACCAGTACTGGTCCTATTATAAGTCCAATAATCCCCATGGTTCTAAATCCTACATACATAGCCATAATGGTTACAAGGGTATAAACCCCTATTTGATTAGACAAAATCCTAGGTTCTACAACTTGGCGCACAATTATAATAAGTGCATGCATGGCAGCTAGCCCTACAACCATACTATACTTGCCTAATATGAGATTATATATTGCCAAAGGAACTAAAAACAACCCACTTCCAAAAATAGGTAGAGCATCTACTACACCTATTATTATTGCTAATAGAATAGCACTATTAAACCCTAAGAGAAGAAATCCTATAAAACAAATGCTTATGGTTATACACATCAGAATTAGTTGAGTGCGTACATAACCCCCTAGTGCATTTATTAAATCATCTTTTAGTATTTTAGATTTTTCTCTCATGCCAAGGGGTATTTGGGCTTCAAAAAACTTTTGAATTACAGCATAATCTCTTGTCATAAAGAATATTGATAGTAACATTATTATAGTTAAAAATAACATGTTAGGTAATTTACTAACAACATTAATTGATCCTTTCGAGACAAATGAGCCTAAAAAGCTAGCTAGATTTTGAAACAATTGATCTATTGTTTTTTCTAAAGAAATAGCCGAATTAAAAGGCAGGGTACTAAATAAGTGTTTTGTCTTATCACTAATATTATTAATGATTTGGAATATCTCTTCCCTATATAATGGTATACTTTGGTATAGATTATTTGCTTGTGCAAAAATCTTTCGTCCTATGGTGCTAAGCCCCCAACTAATAGCTGAAAGAACAATTACCATAGATAAGCTTGTGGCAATTCCTCTTTTCATTTGCAATTTTTCATGAAGCCACTTTACAAATACCTGTAAGCCCGATGCTATGATCCATGCAACGATAAAGGGGGCCGTATAAGGGAGTAAATACTTAATCAATAAGTATATCCCCAAAGCACCTAATATCATATATAAAATCTTTTTTCCACTTCTTTGATACCACTGTTGAATCTCATTCATCTCGTCACCACCTATTCTTATATTCTCTCCTTTTTAAAATTATATCATACATCATCTGTTTTTTACTATAGATAAAAATACCTATAGCTAAATACGTCTTATACGCATTTAGTCTATAGGTATTTTTTAGCTTACTTTATCTACAATCTCTAATAACTCGGAAAATGTTTTCATATTATAGGTTGCACGGTTAGAATTGACTGCATCCCCAACAGCTGCTGAATCCATTCCCCCAGCAATAGCAGCTTCTACCCCTGCATCCGCATCTTCTACTACTAAGCAATCTTTAGGCGCTATACCCATATACTCGCTAGCCAATAGAAACACTTCAGGATCCGGCTTTGAATAAGTAATATTATTGCCATCAGATATTTCATCAAAATATCCCTCTAAACCAATTTGCTTTAAAATAAAAGGAGCGTTTTTGCTAGATGATCCAATGGCTAATTTAAGGCCCTTGCCCCTTAATTCATCTAGTGTCCTCTTTACCTCATCACTTAGATCCTTAGGAGACATCTTTTGCAATAATATCTTATATATATCATTCTTTTCTTCTGCATATGCTAATTTCTTTTCTTCAGATAATGGCTCTCCTCTATATCTTTCTAGTATAATATCTAGGCTTTCCATCCTGCTAACACCACGCAGCCGATTGTTAATGTCTTTGTCGAAGTAAATCCCTAGCTTATCAGCTAGCTGTTTCCATGCTAAATAATGATACTCATCTGTATGGCAAATAACGCCATCCAAATCAAATATAATTGCTTTATAATTCATAAGACCCTCTCACCCTTCACCTATACCATTATTTTGAAATAGTCACTTGATCTTTTAACTGGTATACCTGATCGTATACTTTAATGCTTTTTTCATCTCCACTTAATAAACTTAAAATTGTCTCGCCTTGTTTGACTACAATCTTAATTTTACTACCTTCATAATTAATGTTAAAGGCATATTGTGTCCACTGATTTGGCAAGCTAGGCGCCAAGGATATGCCATCTTCTTTCAGTCGTAATCCGGCAAACCCATATACAATAGCCATATAATTACCACCCATATTAGCTGTATGGATACCATCCTTTGTATTTTGTTGTATATTAAAAAGGTCTAGCTTAGCTGAATTACCAAAGTAATCATAAGCCTTTTCTTCCAGTCCTAACTTTGAAGCTACTATACTAAAAATACAAGTTGATAAAGAAGAATCATGAGTCGTTATTTTTTCATAGTAAGCAAATGATTTTCTAATGGTATCTAGAGACTGAGCATCTTCATATATAAAGTGTGATAATACCGTATCCGGTTGTTTACAAACTTGATACCTATATAAACATAATGGATGATAGTGTAGTAGTAGGGGAAACTTATCCTTAGGTGTGTTTTCTATATCCCACACTTTTTTAGATAAAAAGGAATCATCTTGAGGGTTAATTCCAAGTTCTTCATCATAGGGCAAAAACATAGCATCTGCTGCTTCATCAAACTCTTCTATTTCCTTTTGGGTTAATTGAAGTTTTTCAGCTAAAGTACTAATACTGCCCTCTTGTTTAAGTATTCTATAAAACTTAGCTGCCCATCTAAGATTATACTGAGCAGAGGCGTTGGTATAATAATTATTATTAACCATACAGGTATACTCATCTGGACCCGTTACCTCGTTAATCAAAAACAATCCCCTATGGTAGTTCCCAGCGTCCATCCACAGCCTAGCAGTTTCGAACATAATTTCTGCACCTTTATCTACAATAAAATCTATATCTTTTGTTGCAAGATAGTAGGCTACAATGGAGTGAGCAATATCCCCATTAATATGATACTGAGCTGATCCAGATGGAAAGTATCCTGAACACTCTTTGCCCATTATAGTTCTCCATGGATAAAGGGCGCCTTTTTTATGTCCCATAATAGCAGCATGCTCTCTTGCACTATCTAAAATCGTATAGCGATAGGCAATAAGACTCTTAGAGATTTGAGGATTGGTTAATGTAAAAAAGGGCTGGATATACATTTCAGTATCCCAAAAATAATGTCCTTCATATCCTTCTCCACTTAATCCCTTAGCTGCTATATTGCTATATTGATCTTTCCCTACTGATTGGATTAACTGATACATATTGTACCTAACCGCTAGACTTAAATCATCATCACCTTCTATTTCTAACTCACAATTCTTCCAATAGGCTTGTAAATATTCTTTTTGATGCTTGTATAAGCCTTCTAATGATGTCTCAAGGGCTAGGTCCATTTCTTTACGTGCCTGTTTTCTATAATCTTTATTACGAATTGAATCCGTAAAAATAGTATATTTAGTCAGTAGGACTGTTTCATTTTCCTCAATAGAAGTCTTTAAAGTGCTGGTTGCTGTATAATCATCTATTTCAGTATTTAAGCTGGCTTCTTTAGAGAGAATATTTTTTACACCTGTACAAACATATAAAGCAGATTTAGATGTTTGGGAACTAATATACGATGTTCCATCTTCTATCTTTACATCGAGAGGAAGTATATGCTTAAAGCTTTCCTCTGCTACCCTTGGATCATCTGGGTTATGATAGTTCATCACCTCTCCTTTATGAGAAGAGACAAACTCAATATCCCCCGAAAAGTTTAAAGCCTTAACCTTATATTCAACGGTAAAAAGAGTCTCTTGGTAAAAAGAAGTCATTCGTTTAATGACAATCTCAACTTCTTTTCCGCCAGGTGAGCGCCATATAACCTGCCTACCTGTATAGCCCTCCTCCATGTGCACCCAACGCTTACTCTTAATAACTGTTCCTTCAAACATACTAAAAACTTCTCCACCGAGTATAAGCTTAATCCCTTGGGAATCAGCCACATTTAACATGGTTTGCTTTTCATTGACTAATCCATACAGACTCTCTGCCTGCTTCATTTCTGCTATATCATAAAATCCATTAATGTAAGAACCTCTAATGGAATCATACGTCTTTGGGTATCCTTCTTCAAAAGTTGATCTAATGCCAATATAGCCATTTGCATTATGAAAAATCGTCTCATTTAGCAATAAATCATCATTATCTACACTAAAATCATTGACTTCATATATCATTTTGTTATTATTCATCGTCTCCTCCTATAAAACTATTTTACAGCACCTGCTGCAACACCTTTAATAATATATTTTTGTGCGGCTAAGTAGAAAATAATAACCGGAATAATCGTAAGCATTAATCCTGCCATAGCCATGTTCCACTGAATTGTGAACTGTCCGAAGAATGATGCTGTCGAAAGAGGAATTGTCCGCAGTGATTTCTTAGAAATGACAAGGGATGGTAATAGATAGTCATTCCAAATCCATATAACGTCTAAGATCATAACGGTTACTGTCGTAGGTTTTAGCATCGGAAATACAATCTTCCAAAATACGCCAAACTTAGTACATCCATCAATAGTCGCTGCCTCTTCAAGTGAAATCGGAATGGACTTTACAAACCCATGGTAAAGGAACACTGCCATACTAGCGCCAAATCCAACATTCATATAAATTAAACCACCTAGTGTATTCATCATAGGAATATTTAGAGTGTCCCTTATCCAACCCATAACCTGCATGAGTGGCATCATTAATGTTTGGAAAGGCAACAACATCGTAGCGACAAAAATCATAAAGATTACTTTGCTAAGTTTATTATCAACCCTAACTAACATCCAAGCTGTCATAGATGACAGCACCACAATAATGGCAATAGATACTGTTGTGACAATAACCGAATTACCAAGAGCCCTTAAAAAATTCATCTTTTGCATAGCCGCTTCATAATATTGAAAGTCAAATTTATTAGGGAGCGCCAATATATTTTCATATAACTCGGCCCTATTTTTAAAGGAGTTCACAAACACAATAAAAATAGGAAATAAATAACCCATACAAAATGCTAGAAATAAACCTTCGCCAATTATCTTACCTGCTCTTTTCATTACATTGACACCTCCCTTTTCTTTGTAATGGAAACTTGAATTAATGTAATAAATGCTACGACGACAAAAAATACAATTGCCTTAGCCTGACCATATCCATAATTGTTAAGAGAAAAGATTTCATTATAAATATTCATAGCAAACATTTCAGTGGCATTACTAGGTCCACCATTTGTTAAAGATAGGTTAACATCAAAGATTTTAAAACAATTTGATAATGTCATAAATAGACAAATTGTAAAAGCTGGCATCATTAATGGAAACTTAATCTTAAATAAGGTTTGCCAAAAATCCGCACCATCTACTTGAGCCGCTTCAAGAACATCATCTGGTATTGCTTGAATCCCTGTAATATAAATAATCATGATATATCCTGCCATTTGCCATGTTGCTACAACAACAATTGCTATTAAAGCTAAGTTATAATCTAGTAACCAGTTAAAAAATATATTGGTGAGTCCTGTCACTTCTCCAATCTTAGCAAAGGCATCTGTGAATATGAACTTCCAAATATAACCTAAAATCAATCCACCAATGAGGTAGGGCATAAATAACATGGTTCTTGCTATATTTCTTACTTTCAGTTTGCTTGTTACGATTAATGCAAAAATTAAACCTAAAATATTAATAGATGTTATAGCAATTATGGTAAATGTAATTGTATGTACTGCAGAGGCAACAAACCTTTTATCTGAAAATATTTTTATATAATTGTCAAGACCTACATAAATTTTTGGACTAAGTCCCATTCCATCCCATGAATAAAAAGAATAACCAATCCCCATAATAAAAGGGATAATCACAACTGTTGTAAATATAAATACAAGCGGTAATACAAATAAGGCATACCATGCTTTGTCACTTCTTTTTTTCATAACTTTTCCTCCTTTTACGAAAAATTTAAAAATCTAACATCTTACTTAAATAGCATATTAAGATTAAATAGCTTATTAAGAGATGTTAGATTTATAAGTATCGTTTATTTATATATCAACTATTAATTCCCTGCTTCTACAAAAGCTGCGCTAAGTTCTACAAGAAAATCTTCTCCTGTCATGTCTGTTGTGAAAAACTTAGTTGCTACAGGAACTAAAT
>CAYRAL010000037.1:0-295 GCA_964422235.1 uncultured Candidatus Epulonipiscium sp.
TATTATAATTGAAATATTGAAATGACACAACAAGTATCGTATAATACATACATACTTATTTATATAAATTTAGTAGGGGGATTAACATGAACTATAAAGAAGAGTATTCAAAGTGGATAAATAGCCACAGGGTAGACAAAGAGACAAAAGATGAGCTTAAACTTATAACTGATCATAAAGAAATAGAAGATCGTTTTTATAAGAACATGGAATTTGGAACAGGTGGCATTAGAGGGGTTCTAGGGGCCGGATCTAACCGTATGAATATATACACCGTTTCTAAAGCAACACAAGG
>CAYRAL010000037.1:305-6261 GCA_964422235.1 uncultured Candidatus Epulonipiscium sp.
AATGATCATGAAACTGATCCATCTATTTGTATAGCATATGACTCTAGGAATATGTCGCCAGAGTTTGCTGATGCAGTAGCATCTGTTTTGGCAGCCAATAATATAAAGGTATACTTATATGAATCCTTAAGGCCAGTTCCCATGTTATCATTTGCAGTTAGGCATATGATGGCTAGTGGCGGAATTGTCATTACAGCATCCCATAATCCTAAGGAGTATAATGGATATAAGGTATACGGTTCAGATGGCGCCCAAATAGCAGGAGATGCAGCAGATGAAATTCTGCATAACATAGAGTCCTGTGATATATTTGAAGATATTAAGCAAATGCCATTGGATGAAGCGCAAGCACAAGGCAAGTTAATTTATATAGGAGAAGAAGTAGATAATGCCTACTATGACAAGGTAAGTTCTCTCGTTATAAGAAAGGAATTCGTCAAAGAAAAGGCCAAAGATCTTAGCATTATTTACACGCCAATACACGGTAGTGGTAATATTCCTATTAGGACAATGCTTGAAAGACTAGGGTTTTCTAACGTAACGGTTGTGCCAGAACAAGAACTTCCTGATGGGAACTTCCCAACTGCATCATATCCAAACCCAGAAAATAAGGATGTATTTACCTTAGCAATTAATCTAGCCCAGGATATATTACCAGATCTAATTTTTGGGACAGACCCAGATTGCGATAGAATTGGGGTTGTTGTAAGAATGGAAGATGGTGATTATACAGTTTTAACAGGCAATCAGGTTGGGGTGTTACTAGTAGACTATATGTTAGGTGCTAGAGAAGAATTACAAATACTAGATAAAAAGGATACAGTCTTAAAAACCATTGTATCAACCACAATGACAGATGCTATTTGTAAGTCCTATGGGGTACAAGTAATAGATGTACTGACAGGATTTAAATATATAGGAGAAAAGATCAAAGAATTTAATGAAACAGGATCTAATAATTTTGTCCTCGGATTTGAAGAAAGCTATGGCTATCTTGCAGGAGACTTTGTAAGAGATAAGGATGGAGTTATATCATCAGTCCTAATAGCGGAAATGGCACTTTACTACAAATCTAAAGGTAAAAATCTATATCAAGCATTACAAGATCTTTATGAGAAATACGGGCATTACAAAGAGGACCAAGTTGCCTTGGAAATGAAAGGTAAAGATGGACAAGAAAAGATAGCACAAATCATCACAAAACTAAGAAACAATGCGCCTAAGGAAATAGGTGGCATATTGGTAACTCAAATCGAAGATTATGAATTATCCATATCAAAAGATGTAAAATCAGGGGAAGAAAAAGAAATCTTACTGCCAAAATCTAATGTCATAAAATTAAAGTTAGAAGACCATAGCTGGGTCGTTGTAAGACCATCTGGAACTGAGCCTAAGATGAAAATATATGTTGCTGTAAAGGGAGAAAATGAAAATCATAGTAATGAAAAACTTAAAGCTTTAACAGAAGCAGCAAAAAAAATAATCCAGGACTAAGTATTTAAATAATAATGGTAGCTAAAGGCTTATGCCTTAGCTACCATTATTTATTTAAATAGAATTCCTAAAGCAATGGTTGGGATATAGAATACATGTATCATGACAAGGTTTTTAACAGCCACAACAAAAGTATTAGCCTTGCTTTGTATTTTTAAAAAGGAATTAATATTTTTCTTAACAGGTATAAAGCTCAGGAGTGAAAGAATGGACCAAATAGGGATGACCCTTAGAATGATTAAGATTATTATGGCAAGGTAAGCCAATAAGTATAAGGCTTTAAATAGTTTAAGAGCCAAGGGTTTACCGATATAAATAGGTAAGGTATATCTTTTGTTTTCAATGTCTTCCTCAATATCACAGATATTATTAGCCAGCATAATATTTGAAATACAAAGCACACTAGGAAGTGAAAGGAGGAAAATATAAAAAACCTCAATAACATTAGTGCTAATGCTCAGAATCTGCTTACTATAAGAAAGGCTAATAATATCCCCATCATAGATATGAATATATATCGCTAAAAATACGATCACAAATCCCATACATAAACCAGAGAATAATTCTCCAAAGGGTGTTCTAGATATAGGGATAGGACCAAAAGAATATAAAATCCCGATTAAAAAAGATAAAGCTCCAAGGATTAAAATAATAATATTTGTCCTTAAAACTAATAATAATCCTAACACCATAGAAATACCTATTAGAATAAAAATAACAGATAAAACAGATCTTTTGGATAGATTATAGCTTGCAATGGCGTTATGGACCTCATAACCGTAACCATCTGTTTTTTTGGCTTTTTTGAAATCCATATAATTATTAATGCCGGTAGTGGCCATATCAAATAATAGTAGAGATAAGAAAAACAATAAAAGGTTGATAGGATTAAAGGTGTTAAAGCGATAAAGGGCGTAAGAAGTCCCCAGTAGAAGTGGAATCATACTAGCAAGCTTTGTTTGTATTTCAACTAGTTTAAAAAAGCTAGGTATCGTCATTTTGAATTCTCCTTAAGTGTGTATTAAAATATATCTTAAGCAATTATAACAAAGCTAAAGATTCTTAACAAGCAAAGTTAAGATATTAGCAGTCCAAGTTAGGAAAATGTGCTATAATATAGAGTGTTACCTTATTAAATAAAGGAGTGGGCAGATGTCATATATAGCATTATACCGTAAATATCGACCTAGAAATTTTAGTGATGTCATAGGGCAAGACCATATTGTCCGGACACTGGGTAACCAAGTTAAATCAAATCGTGTCTCTCACGCTTATTTATTTTGTGGAACAAGAGGTACAGGAAAAACATCTATAGCAAAGATATTTGCACAGGTGGTTAACTGTGAGAATATTTCAGGTGGAGATGAATCTTGCGGAGAGTGCCGGGCATGTCTAGAGATACAAGCAGGGCGTAGCATGAATATTATTGAAATAGATGCAGCATCTAATAATGGTGTGGATAATATAAGAGAAATACGGGAGGAAGTTAGATACGCACCTACCCAAGGACAGTATAAGGTATATATAATTGATGAGGTGCATATGCTTTCGACAGGGGCCTTTAATGCCCTTTTAAAAACATTAGAAGAGCCGCCAAGTCACGTTATATTTATTTTAGCAACCACTGACCCTCAAAAGATTCCAGTAACCATATTATCAAGATGCCAACGCTTTGATTTTAGAAGAATAACAACACAAGATATTACAAAAAGACTAGCCTACTGCATGGAACTTGAAGGCATTGAAGTAGAGCAGGAAGCCACAGCCTATATAGCCTACCTTGCAGACGGTGGCATGCGTGATGCCCTTAGTATTTTAGACCAATGTATATCATTTTATTTTGAAGAAACCATTACATTAGATAAAGTTCTCCAACTACTTGGAGCAGTTGATAAAAGCGTATTTTTTGAACTAACTCATGCTGTTGTCAATAGAGATAGTCAAAAAGCCATCAGTATTTGTGAAGAGATCAATATCCAAGGTAGAGATATTCATCAGTTTGTATTAGATGGAATTATCCATTTTAGAAACTTACTAGTAGCAAAGAACACATCAGATCCCCAAAGTATTTTAGATTATTCATCTGATTATATAGATCAATTAATTGAGCAATCTAAGGCGCTTAGTGTAACAAGCCTAATGAGGTATATTAGGATATTTTCAGATTTAGATGTAGCCATGAAAGGTGCAAGTAAACCTAGAATACTACTTGAAGTATCCTTACTTAAGTTATGTGAACCATCTATGGAAGTATCCAATGATGCTATTTTAGACAGGATTGCTACTTTAGAACAAAAAGCAGACCAAGCCCCCAAGCAAGTTGTATATGTTCAAGATGGAGGAGCTCAGGGGCCTATAGAAGAAGAGATAGAAATACCCAAAGTTAAGCCTAAAGCAGTGCCAGACGATATTAAAAAACTAACGAAATCTTGGGAGCCAATAAAGTCAAGCCTAAGCCAAATGCATAAGAGCTTTTTAACAGATGTAAAAGCAGGATACTTAGAAGACGCTATACTCTATTTAATTTTTCCTAACAAGGTCCTCTTGCAAGTAAGCCAAAATAGCCACGATGCTATGATTAGAGAAGCCTTAGAAAAGGCAATAGATAAAAGTATAACCATAAAGTATATTACTTTAGAAGAATATGAAAAAAAGTATAAACAAATATATGGGCCTAAACCCGGTGTTACAGAAGAGACAAAAGACATTAACGAAACTATTAAAATAGCCAAAAAAGCAATCCAATTCCCTATAGAAGTAGAATAGAAATAGAGTAAAAGTGGAATAAAGGGTTGATTAAATAAAATAAATTATAAAATAATAGGAGGAATAATAATGAAAAACTTTGGTGGAATGCCTAATATGAATAATTTAATGAAACAAGCACAAAAAATGCAACGTCAAATGGAAAAGACCCAAGCAGAATTACAAGAGAAAGAAGTAACGGCAACAGCAGGTGGTGGGGTTGTAGAAGTAGTTGTAACAGGTAAAAGAGAATTAAAATCTATTACCATTGATCCGGAAGTTGTGGATCCAGATGATGTAGAAACACTTGAAGATTTAGTTATGGCAGCCGTTAATGAAGGACTTCGACAGGCAGAAGAACTTACAAACAAAGAAATGGCTAAGGTTACAGGAGGTATGGGACTTCCAGGGGGTATGTTTTAGTGAACCACTATGGGAATCAAATGATTGCACTGATTGATGAGCTTTCCAGATTACCTGGCATCGGTGCAAAATCAGCTCAGCGCTTAGCTTTTCATATTATTTCTATGCCGAAAGAAAATGTGGAGCGTTTAGCAAAAGCCATCGTCGTGGCTAAAGAAGAAATCAAATATTGCACTTCTTGTTGGACCGTAACAGATAGTGAATTATGTTATATATGCCGTGATGATAGCCGAAGCCATAAGGAGATTATGGTTGTGGAAGACTCAAGAGATATGGCAGCATACGAAAAAACAAAAGAATTCAAAGGCCTATATCACATTCTACATGGGGCAATATCCCCTATGATGGGTGTTGGACCTTCTGACATTCGCATTAAAGAGTTACTTGAACGCATACAAAAAGAAGATGTAGATGAAGTGATTTTAGCGACAAACCCTAACATTGAAGGAGAGGCAACAGCAATGTATATCAGTAAATTGCTCAAGCCTTTAGGAATTCGCACCACAAGGATTGCCCATGGGGTGCCTGTTGGAGGAGATTTGGAATATATCGATGAGGTGACTTTGCTGAGGGCTCTTCAAGGGCGAAGAGATTTTTAGATAAAATAAGCTTCTTCAAGATTTAGGAGCAATTATGGCATTAACCCCATAATTGCTCCTATTTTATATAGACTTATACAGCTCGAGATCCAAGGGTTCATTATCTGAGAAAAGATCTGGATTAATCTCCAACATTTTAAATAATAAATCCGTCATAGCAACTGTATCACAAACCCTTACAGTGGCATCTCCGAAGGTTCCTAAATGCATAACACCTTTTTCAAGGAAAAAGTCATCTACCTTCCAGAAATGCTCGGACCATGATAAGCCATGGTGCCGATAAGAAGGAACTTCAATCTCAGTCCCATCAGCTAACACGGTATACAATATTTCAGCTTCTGGCGAAAATCTTCCAGGAATATCAGCCCATTCTTCTACCCCATGTATAAAGGTGTTTCTGCGTAAATCTACCCCAACTAATAGAATGGTTGCCTTGTGATCTAATAACTTTCCCCAAGCAGAGCCACGAGCACAAGGGGTATCAAATTTTTCATCACCAGCTACAAAATCTGTGTTGCCATTACCTAGAGCCCCAACTGAATGGGTTGGATGTAATGAGCGTACCACATTCGCCCTTTTTCGAAAGAGTTCTGGAAGTATGCCTATGCAAGAAGGGGAATCTTCTACATAGAACTTTGGATTATCGGCATTTATATCTGCCCAGGTATGTGTGGGCAATACTAATAATCCATTTT
>CAYRAL010000037.1:6271-9531 GCA_964422235.1 uncultured Candidatus Epulonipiscium sp.
ACCAAACATCTAATACAGTATTAGCCCCACCCTCTACATTACCTATACTTTTTAATGATGAATGGACTAATAGTGTGCCAAAGTTATCAATCTTTAATGTTCTTAATTGTTCTAAAAGACTCACTTTTGTGTGCATCATAATCCTCCTATTATATTATTCGCGATGTTAACGGACTCTCTAGCATCCTTAGCATAAAAATCAGCCCCAATCATATGGGCATAACTTTTAGTCAAAACAGCCCCACCAACCATAACCTTACACTCTGGGCATTGTTCTCTTAAAGCCTCAATAGTAAGTTCCATGTTTTTTACGGTGGTTGTCATTAAGGCGCTTAGACCTACTAGGGTGATTTTTTCTTTTTGGACTGTTTCTACAACCCTTTCAATAGGAACATCCTTTCCTAAATCATAAACATCATAACCATAATTTTCAAGCAGTACTTTTACAATGTTTTTACCAATATCATGAATGTCTCCCTTTACAGTTGCTAAAACTATCTTTCCTTTTTCTATAGGTGCCTCTTCACTATTTGTACTGACCATATGGGCTTTTATAGCTTCAAAAGCTTTTTTGACGGTCTCTGCAGATTGAATAAGTTGAGGTAAAAAGATCTCTCCTATTTCATATTTTTCCCCTACAATATCTAGGGCAGGAATTAAATAATCATCTACGATTTCTAGTCCGGTTTTAGATTGCAAAAGTTCTTTTACAATAAGGGCACTTTCTTCCCTAAGGCCATTAATAATAACCTTTTTTAAATCATTTTCATTGGAGTTTTGGGAAGGGTTTGATGCTGCGGTCGTAGAGCTAGAGCTAGTAGCGGAATAAGAATGGATATAAGCTTTACTATCTTTATCATAATTCCAAAGCAAATTAAAGGCGGCTACGGTGCTCATCATATCTTCTTCCATAGGGTTTAAAATAGGCGTATCAAGGCCTGCTCCTAAAGCAGTAGCCAAGAATGTTCTGTTTAGTATACCTCTAGAAGGAAGTCCGAAGGATATATTACTAACGCCCAGTGTGGTAGGCACCCTAAGCTTTTCTTTAACGAGTCTTATAGCGTCAATGGTTTCTTTAACTTCTTTTTGTTGGGCAGATGCAGTCAGTACCAGGCAGTCTATTATAATATCTTCTTTAGGGATGCCATAGCTTTTAGCTTTTTTAACCATATGCTCTGCAATAGCCAGTCTTTTTTCAGCTGTTTCTGGGATTCCATTCTGGTCTAGGGTTAAGCCAATGACTAAGCAACCATATTTTTTAACAATGGGAAAAATAGCATCCATAATGGCATCTTCTCCGTTAACAGAATTTATAATAGGACGACCATTGCAAATTCTGGCTCCAGCCTCAATTACCTCAGGAACAACACTATCAATTTGAAGTGGGAGTTCAACGATTCCTTGGATTTCTTTAATGGCTTGGACCATTAGATCCCGCTCGTTTATTTCAGGTAATCCAACATTTACATCAAGGATATGGGCGCCCTTCTCCTTTTGATTGATAGCTTCTTTAAGGATATAGTCCATATCCCCTTTTATTAAGGCAGCTTTTAGCAACTTTTTCCCCGTTGGGTTAATTCTTTCACCAATTACTTTAACTTCATTACCTAATATTTCTGTGCGAGTGGAAGAACTTGTGGCAGAGATAGCTTTGCCTTTAGGCTTAAGAGCTGTTAAGTCTTTTAAGGATTCTTTAAGGGCAGTTATATGCCCTGGAGTCGTCCCGCAGCAACCACCAAAAATAGTAGCACCTTGATTGGCCATTTTTCTTACAAAAGATGAAAAATCTAAAGGTTTTACATCAAAAAAGGTTTCGTTGTTCACTAGTTTCGGTAGGCCAGCATTGGCTTGGATTATAACAGGTATTTTTGAATACTCAAGGATTTTGGCTACTAAAGGCATCATTTCTTCAGGCCCTAAAGAGCAGTTGATTCCAAGAGCAGAGACCCCAAGACTTTGGATTATATTAACCATGGTAAGGGGGTCTGTTCCAGTTAGAGTTCTTCCGTTTTCCTGAAAAGTCATTGTGCAGATCACTGGAAGGTCACAGTTTTCCTTAGCGGCTAAGATGGCGGCCTTTGCCTCATATGTATCAGACATGGTTTCTATAAGGATTAAGTCGGCTCCAGCTTCTGCTCCTATAACGACTTGCTCTTTAAAGGCGTCGTAGGCATCTTCAAAGCTTAAGTTTCCGTAAGGCTCCATAAGTTGTCCTAAGGGTCCGATATTTAAGGCAACACAGTTATCTCCTGCAGCCTTTCTAGCTATTTGGACACCTTTTTGTATGACGTCTTTTAATTGGAACTTGGTATCTGCAAACTTAAAACGATTGGCACCAAAAGTGTTAGTTGTAACAACCATAGCACCTGCATTTATATATTCTGTATGGATTCTTTCGATTACATCAGGCTCTAAAATGTTATAGGTTTCTGGTAAATCACCAGCTTTCATTCCAAAAGCTTGTAGCATGGTACCCATAGCCCCATCAAATATAATAAAGTCATCAAAATTTAAGCTTTTACTCATTGTACTCCGCCTTTCTAAATGAACAATTTTGTTTATGACATCGTTTGCACTTAATAACCTTAGCTGAGGCTTCTTCCTTTTGCCATCCTATTATGGCTGTTACGGATTTTCTAGGTAGCATAATACTGCTTTCATTTACCGTAAGTCCTATTCTAGGGTAAGTCTTAAGAACTTGGGTAATAGATTTTTGGAGAGTTATGGGTAAATCGCCATAACCAGGGCTAAATCTGCTAGTAATATGATATCCGTGATCATAGGCTTCCTTACGCACCTTTTCTTCAACTTCATCACATAAAGCCTCAATGGCAGTAGAAGCGCAAGCGTCTAGAATTAAGCTTTTTGTAATATCTATTTTAGAGTAATAGGCAATTTTCCTATCTACTTCAAGGCCTAAAGAGGCGGCCATTAAAACACATTTATGGGACTTAGCTAAGTGATTTGAAATATCCTTGCTTTTCGTCACTAATATCGTATCTCTTAGGCTAATAGAATCTCCCTCTTTATCCATATCAAATAGATCATAGACATATTTTGGCGTCATGAGATGATTAATCTCTAATAGACACTCGTTTAAAAGTTCTTCTGTACGACTATCAATATTCTGATTGGTGTGTCCTAAGTACCTCAAGACTTCAAGTTTATCTATCGTCATATTAAAACCTCCAGTTGAAGTTATATTATATTGTATCATAGGTAAAGGCAAGGGAAATTTAAAATAATCTGTAAGAAATTCT
>CAYRAL010000038.1:0-8197 GCA_964422235.1 uncultured Candidatus Epulonipiscium sp.
CGCTGAACGAAATTAAGGTTGGTATCAACTTTTTTATACATATATTTATTGCTCCTTTCATAACTTTAATATGAGTGGGTATTCAATCACCTGGCGGTGATTTCATATTACCCATTTTTTCACCCTTGCAAGCAAGTGAAAAAATGGGTAATAAAAAACTCCCGCCCCATATACACAGGGCGGAAGATTAGAATCTAATTATTTCCGCGGTACCACCTGAATTGCCTTATGTCAAATAAGGCCACTTCCTATACCTTTCTTCTATAACGGGAAGAAACACGTCAGAGCCTACTACAATTGATTCGGTCTGCCACTAAAAGGTGATGATTCCTATTATTTATCGTATGGGCTTGCACTAACCCCACTCGCTGTAACGATTACATAACAGTACTGGTCCTTATCACGGTGTTTTAAATATCAAATTAGCATATAAAATTATTATAGTAGAAAATAATAAAAATGTAAAGCTTATTTAGGACCCACGGTATTTTTGTTAGTATTAACAATAATAATCCCCACACAGACAAAGGCTAAACCAATAATATGGATCAGCAATAAGGGCTCATTAGGTACAAAAATAGCGGTTAGGATGGTACCAGCAATTGGTACAATAAACTTAAATAATGAGATCTCCCCTATTTTTCTAAATTGCAAAATATAATACCATAAACCAAAGGCAACAGCCGATAGTAATGCTAAGTATAAAAGCAGTATAAAACTAAGGGGGGTAAAGACGAGTTCACTAGCTTGTCCACCTAAGCCTAAACCAACAAAAAATAGTAAAATAGAACCAAATAACATCTGCCATGTGGTCATAATAATTGGGTGCAGATGAGAACCTATTTTTTTAGCTAAGATCATAGCAATAGCCCCTAAAATACCAGATATAATCATAAAACCTTCTGCAAATAGACTAAAAGATAATAGGTCACCTGTATTTTGCCCAAGGTTAACAACGATTAAACCAACAAATCCAAAAATAAGACCAATAATTTTAGAGGGTGCTAGCTTATCATTCTTATAAATAAAATGTGATAGTATGACTGAAAAGAAAATTCCTACTTGTCCTAAAATACTTGCCTTAATTCCATTTGTATTAGCAACCCCGATATTAAAAAAGAAGTATTGAAGTGTGGTGGAACATAATCCGAGTAAAATGAGTATAAAAATATCCTTCTTAGTTATTTTAAATAAGGGTAACTTAGAAACTAAAGCATAAATTAGCAGCAAAAGAGCAGCCATAAAGAATCGAGTGCTAATAAAAACAATATTTTGGGCAATATCATCCCCTGAGATATTCATTATGGGATAAACGATTTTTAAAACAGGGAAAGCGGTTCCCCATAAAATGTTGCAAAAAATAGCAATGCCAGTTGTGTAAAGTGCTTGATGAGTCCAATGTTTAGATGTCAATATATTTTCCTCCTTATGCCATTGTAACATAAACTTTCTTTTATTTAAGATTATCATATAGTAATCGAGAAATAATGTATTATTATTAAAGATAAAACTATGCTATAATTAAGGTATTAAGGAAAGGGTGTTTGGCAAATATGACTAGAGATTTGACGCTATTAACAGATTTATATCAATTAACAATGATGCAAGGCTATCATGACTATAAGATGGATAAGAAAGTAGTGTTTGATTTATTTTATCGTAAAAACCCATCAGGAAATGGATATGCCATTTGTGCAGGCCTAGACCAAGCCATTGACTATATAAAAAAAATAGAGTTTAAGGAGTCAGATATAGAGTACTTGCGTGGTTTGAATATATTTAGTGAAGACTTTTTACAATATCTTAAAACTTTTCGTTTTACGGGTGATATACATGCAATACCAGAAGGAACAGTGATCTTTCCAGGAGAACCTTTAATGCGTGTATGTGCACCTATATTAGAAGCACAGTATATTGAAACAGCTCTTTTAAATATTATTAATCACCAAAGCTTGATTGCAACCAAAGCAGCCCGCGTTGTTCAAGCGGCTGCTGGAGATGCTGTTTTAGAATTTGGTTTAAGAAGGGCTCAAGGACCGGATGCAGGGATATATGGGGCAAGGGCTACTATTATTGGAGGATGCGCTGCAACATCTAATGTTCTTGCAGGCAAATTATTTGGCGTCCCTATTTCAGGGACTCAAGCTCACAGCTGGATTATGAGTTTTGATAATGAACTAGACTCATTTAGGGCATATGCTAAGGTATTCCCAGATAAATGTATATTACTCGTGGATACTTATGACACTTTAAAGTCCGGTGTACCTAATGCTATTAAAGTGTTTGATGAACTTAAAGCTAAGGGGCATGAGTTAAAGGGGTATGGTATACGTTTAGATAGTGGAGACTTAGCATACCTATCAAAAGGGGCAAGAAAGCTATTAGATGAAGCAGGCTACCAAGATGCTATTATTAGTGCTTCTTCAGACTTGGATGAGTATTTAATTGCAGATTTAAAAAGGCAAGGAGCGGCCATTACACTATGGGGAGTAGGAACCAAGTTAATAACCTCTTCTGATTGCTCAGCTTTTGGTGGGGTTTATAAACTATCTGCGGAAGAAAATAAAGATGGCATTTTTGAACCTAAGATTAAACTTTCTAATAATACTGAAAAGGTTACAACACCAGGCATCAAAAAGATAATGCGGATTTATGATAAAGGGACAGGGAAGATGAAGGCTGATTTAATTGCACTTGACCATGAGCAGTTTGATACGAATAAAGAGCTTATAATTTTTGATCCTATAGCGACTTGGAAAAAGATGAAATTAATGCCAGGAAGCTATGAGATGCGTGAATTGCTTGTTCCGGTTTTTAAAGATGGGAAATGTATCTATCAATCACCATCAGTAATGGAAATTAAGGATTACTGTCAAAAAGAATTAGATACTTTATGGTGCGAACAAAAACGACTCATTAATCCAGCTAAAGTACCAGTTGATTTATCCTTAGCATTATATAATTTAAAGCGAGATATGATTAATGAACATAGATAAGACCTAGATTTAAGAGATAAGGAGGAATAATATGAGGGCGCTTATTTGCGGTTTATATATCGTATTTTACACATGGATAACAGCCCCGGCTCGTTATAGAAATGCCAGAGCAACGGACGACTTAGATGCTCAAAAAAGAGCTCATGCCAAAAACTATAGACTCGTACAAAGATTATGTAGAGGTATTTTAAAATTAATAGGGGCTAAGCTCGATATTCAGGGAAAAGAGAACCTTTTAAATAAGAGGACCAGTGTTTATATGGGAACCCATAAAAGTTACCTAGATATTGTCGTAATGATTGCATTAATAGATGACCCTTTGATCTTTATAGGTAAGGCAGAGGTAGATAAACTTCCCTTTATACGTACCTGGTTCCATGCCATTGGTGGATTACCTATGGAGAGAGAAAACATTAGGCAATCGTTTAAGGTTATTCTAGAGGCTATTGAGAAGCTTAAAGACGGTTATTCCGTTGCTATTTTTCCTGAAGGAACTAGAGCAAAAGGTAGGGAAATGGGTGAATTTAAAGCCGGAAGTTTTAAGTTAGCAACAAAGGCAAATGTGCCTATTGTTCCAATAGCTATGCAAGATACATTTAAGCTATTAGAAGAGAAAAGACGGCCTCAACCAGCAAAGATTTATGTGAAAATAGGGGATGCCATAGATGTTCCCAATTTAATAAAAGAGAAAAAGCAAACTCTTGCAAAGGATACTGAAATTTATATAAAGCAGTTATTAGGAGAAGTAACCATATAAAGAGCAGTAAGTAGAACTAGAAAAAGAGGGGGAGAAGTTATGGCTGATAATAACAAAATAGTGGAAAACAAGGTAGATGAAACAATAAAAGTTGAGATAAGTCCTGATAAAATGTTAGGTGTCATTAGTTTTACAGCACCTAAGAATGGTGGAAAGAAACTAACCTTAGATAAAATAAGGCAAAGTATGCAGAGTGCAGGCGTCGTAAGTGGTATTAACAGGGAGTTAATTTCTAGTCTGGTAGAAGATAAAAAATATGATCACAAATATTTAGTTGCTAGGGGAAACCCACCTATTCATGGGGAAGATGGGATACTAGAGTTGTTATTTAATACAGATACAGAAGATATGGCGTCTCTCAGACCAAAAGAGAATGAAGATGGTTCAGTTGACTTTAAGAAGTTAGACTTAATACAGACTGTAAAAAAGGATCAATTGCTTGCTAAGATTAAACCACCTACAGTAGGAGAATCTGGTGAGAATGTTTTAGGTAGAGAAATAAAAGCTAACAAAGGTAAGGTTCGCAGATTTCCTAAAGGAAAAAATATCTATACATCAGATGATGGGCTTAGTTTATTTGCAAGTGTTGAAGGACAACTTATATATGATTTAAATAGAATCACTGTAAGTGAGACATATGTGGTTGAAGGGGATGCTGGAGTAGCCACAGGAGACATTGATTTTTCAGGCAATGTGTTGGTAACAGGGAATGTAGAATCTGGATTTACCATTAACGCAGGAGGTAATGTTGAAGTTCGAGGCTTTGTAGGAGAAGCCACTATTATAGCAGGTAATGACATTGTACTTCGCCATGGGATTCAGGGGAAAGATAGAGGGAAATTAGTAGCGGGTGGAGATATTGTTGCTAAGTTTATCCAAAATAGTATTGTAGAGGCTAAGGGGTGCTTATACACAGAGGCAATTATGCATAGCCAGGTAGAAGCAGGAGACTCTGTAATAGTAGAAGTTAACAAAGGGCTTATTGTAGGGGGAACGGTCCAGGCCATAAACTTAATCAGCGCAAAGATAATAGGTTCCCCTATGAGTACTGCCACAACTGTTAAGATAAGTATGACTCTATCATTACAGCATCAATATAATACAACAAAAAGTGAACTAGGTAAAAAAAGACAACAGTTAGATCAAGTAACAAAGAATATTTCCTTTATAAAAGAAAAGTTGGCTAAAGGTGAAATGGTACCAAAGGCTAGACTCGAACAAGTTAAACCGATGACGAGTCTTAAAAATAAACTTGGATTAGAGATAGATCAGCTTCAAAAAGAATATGCATCTCTTTCAACGATGCAACAAGATCATAAAGGAGGTGTCATTAAGGTGAGGGACGTTATATACCCAGGGTCTAAAGTTATTATGGGGAACCTTGTAAAGCATATTAGAGAAGACATTAAATATACTAGAATATACATACAAGATGCAGATATAAAAATAGACACCTTTAGCTAGGTTATTAGAGCATAGGTGATAACAATCTAGAAATAGATTCTTTAAATTTAATAATAGTACCTCTTTTATCATATATTTCACGGGTAAGCTCTTTGGAATCTATGATGTCAATTTCAAAAGAGGTTACTATTTTTTTTGCTATTTGTTCATCATAAATAAAAGCATTAACTTCAAAATTTAGCTTAAAGCTACGGATATCAAAGTTAGCAGTACCGACAGAACAAATCTTTTCATCAATAACAATGGTTTTAGCATGTAAAAATCCTTTTTCATAGGTATAGCACCTAGCGCCAGCATCTAAAAGTTCACTCATATAGGATAAGGAAGCCCAAAACACAAAAGGATGATCTGGCTTGTTAGGAATCATAATTCTAACATCTATTCCAGATAAAGCAGCCACTTTAAGTGCTTCTAGTAAACTATCATCAGGTATAAAGTAAGGCGTTTGTAAACAAATAGATTTTTGGGCTTCGTTAATCATTTTTAAATAGCCATTACGTATAGACGGCCATTTAGAATCAGGGCCACTAGCGACAATTTGAATGCCAGTACTGCCAAGTTTGCTAGTATTCATAGGGGTGGTATAAGAAATATGTGTATCAAGTGGAATCTGTTCTTTAGAGGCAAAGCGCCAATCTAATAAAAACTGTAACTCTAACATTTGAACTGCGCTACCCTGGATTCGAAGGTGGGTATCTCTCCAGTAACCCATTTTTTTATTTAGACCAACATACTCTGTTCCAATATTAAAACCGCCAGTATAACCTGTTTCACCATCAATAACACAAATTTTACGATGGTTTCGGTAGTTGACACGTAGGTTAATATAAGGAATAAAAGGCGGGTAGAAACATACTACCTCCCCACCTGCTTCAGACAAATCCTCAAACATTCCTTTAGGGGTCCACAAGCACCCCATACCGTCATAGAGGAGTTTAACATCTAAACCTTGTTTTGCTTTTTCAATCAATAAAGAGAGCAGTTTGCGTCCCAATTCATCTCCTCGGATAATGTAGTATTGGACATGGACATACTGTTTTGCGTTCTTAATATCATTAAATAAGTTGTCAAATTTATCATAACCATCCGTATAGATATCAACACGATTATCTTGCGTATATAAAGCCTCATGAGCAACAAGATGAAGTCTGATAATATTATGATAATCTTGAATAAATGAATCATTAAATTCACTTTTATGTTGATTGAGACGTTCTTTTTGTCCATTTAAAAGTTGATAAAATTGGTCTTGTTCTTCTTTAGCGGTAAAAAGCTTGCGTTTTCTCATGTCTTGTCCAATGAATAAATACAGCACAAATCCTAGAACAGGAACAAACAACATAACCATAATCCATGCCCATGTAGCAGAGGGGTTTTTACGCTCCTGAAACACAACATAAATTGCCAGTAATACGTTAATAAAATAAATAAATTCTAATAATTGAGTCATGGAAATAACATCTGACATATTCTTAGCTCCTTGTAAGTTAAAATGGTTTATGGGATTTAATCCGTTGTACAATAGACAATCATATGTTATAATTATACCCAGTTAACTAAAGAAGCGGAGGGTATTTAAAAGTGGAAATGTGGAAAATTATATTAATTGTGACGATTGCTATGATCGCAGTTTTAGCTGGTCTATATTTTTGGGGTAAAAAATTACAAAAGAAATATGATGAGCAGCAAGCACTTATTGATCAAAACAAACAGCAAGCTCAGATATTTGTTATTGATAAGAAAAAGGATAAAATAACAAATGTAAAACTATCTAAACAGGTTAAAGAGCAATTCCCAAAAAGATATAAAAAAAGGAAAATGCCAATCGTTATTGCTAAAATCGGACCTCAAATAACAACCTTACTATGTGACGAAAAGATTTACAAGGATTTGCCAGTTAAAAAGCAAGTAAAAGTAGAATTAGCTGGTCTTTTTATTGTAGGTATAAAAGGCCCTAAGGCAGATAACCCATCTGACAAATCTAAAAAGCAAAGTTGGATTCATATATTAAAAAATAAATTTGATAAAAAATGATTGAACAAGGGAACAATAAATCTTAATATAAAGATTTGTAGTTCTCTATTTTTATGATACTATTTATCTAATCATACAATATATATAGTACTATTACCATAATTAAAGGGAGATTTTATAATTATGCTTAAAAAAAATAAATCAGCAATATTTATTCGAGGGTTATTAACAAGGTATAAGGAGCATGAAGTTGCATCTTTAGGAGCTCATATGACCTACTACTGGATTTTATCATTTTTCCCCTTTTTAATCTTTATGCTGTCTTTATTTGCATTTACGCCTATTGCCAATGAGGACTTTTTAGCTTACTTAGGGTCTGTGTTACCGATTAGTATGTATGACTTTATTTATGGGACAGTAGAGCATTTGTTATTATATAGGAATCAAACACTCTTATCAGTAGGTGCAATAGGTGCCGTTTGGACGGCATCAGCAGGTGTTAGGGTATTGATTAGAGGCATTAATAAAGCATATGGAAATAAGGAAGAAAGACCATATTGGATTGTAAAGCCAATAGCTATATTATATACAATTATTGTTGCTCTTATAATCGTTTCATCATTTATACTACTAATACTTGGGAATACCTTAGGTAGTTATCTTTATGTTATTTTAGGTGTTTCAAGATTTTCTAAGCTTACATGGAATTTGATTCGTATACTAGCACCTATCCTCCCCATGTATATAATGTTTCGCATTATATATAGATTTATACCAAATAAAAGTAAACGCTGCCAGATCGTATCTCCAGGGGCAGCCTTTGCTACAGTTAGTCTTTATTTCTTTTCCTACTTATTTTCTATATATGTGGATAACTTTGGAAGTTTTAACCAGATGTATGGAAGTGTGGGAGGTGTTTTTTTCTTATTTACATGGTTATATGTAAGTAGCCTAGTGATACTTCTAGGGGCAGAAATTAATGGGCAATATAGGCAAATGGGTTTTG
>CAYRAL010000038.1:8297-9467 GCA_964422235.1 uncultured Candidatus Epulonipiscium sp.
TAGAGGCTGCTTTGGAAATTGCTACGAGTACATCGTCACCTTTTTCATGTCCGTACACATCATTAACAACTTTAAATGAATCGATATCAAAAATACAAAGGGATAAAGGGTTAGTTGATGTGTAAATTTCACTTAAAAATCGTGAAAGATACTTGCGGTTAAAGGCTTTAGTAAGAGGATCTTTTTCAGTTTCCATTGTTACAGTTTCAAATAATTTAGAGTTAAGTGAGTTTGACCCTATAAAAATAGCTAGGGTTTCAAAAAGTGAGCTTGTGGACTCATTAAAGAAACTCATAGCCTCATGCTCTAGAATAAGAAAGCCAATAGGAGACTGACGTTGGAAGTCGTATAGTGGGGCTGCTAGTCTAGAACCTGGTAAAGGTGTGCCTTCAATAAGTGGTGTTTTAATATTCAAATCTAGGAAAGGCTGGGAGTCTTTCTGAGATTCTAAGAATTTTGGGATATGGTTGGTCTTTGTTTCGATATATTTATTACGTAGAAATATACTTCTAAGATGAAGGGTATAATTGTCATCATCATTATAAATCCAAAGATAACAGGCGCTAACACCCATAACACCCATTAGCATATCAGTAATAATTTTCATTAACTCTTGAAAAGAAGAAATGTTAGTGGCATTTTTAATAATTTCACCAATAATCCAAAGCATTCCTTTTTGGTGCTGTAATTCTGTTTGAAGCTGATTTATTTGGGATTTCAAATCAACAATTTGACTATTTTCCACGATAATTGCCTCCTCATTTAAGATCTGATCTTTTATCATACTATTATACCTAGTTTAGTTACCATTTACAACTGATAAAAAGCTGAATTAGGATTTCTTACTGATACGTATGGATTATCCTTAATATAATATCGCCAAGGCTTTTGGATATATTCCTGGGCATAGGGAATATTAATCCTGGGAGAACAAAGGATAGATGGATTATTATGGGCATCTTCTAGAAATATTTCTTCTCCGTCTATAAGATTATATCCATTAAGAGACTTATCAATGTTCAAGGCTGCACATAGTTTTCCAGGGCCATTTGTTAGATCAACCAATCTTTTTGAACGGATAGGACGATTGAGTTTGATCATTTCGAAAGATTCATCATCTAGTGGCTCTACTGCGCGGATAAGAACACCCTGGGGTTTATCTAACTCTCC
>CAYRAL010000039.1:0-9395 GCA_964422235.1 uncultured Candidatus Epulonipiscium sp.
ATTATTAGTATGTCATTAAACAATTCTACTAAAAGTTCATTAACTAACCTAATTGAGTTTCTAGCCATATTTTCCTCCTTATATATTTACTTTGCAAATCAAATACTTTGTCTTTCAAAGCATTTTATATTCAAAGTATATAATTACATTTTTAACTTGTCAAGTATAACTTAGTCAATACAAAAAAGAGAACCCACACCTATTGTGTAGATTCTCTTTTAAATTAAGGATTTAATTAAAGTGTTGCACCTAAAAACCCTACAAAAAGTGGGTGTGGCCTATTAGGTCTAGAAAGAAATTCTGGATGGAATTGAACCCCTACAAACCAAGGGTGATCTTTTATCTCAATCATTTCAACTAGACATTCATCAGGTGATAATCCTGAAATAACGAGTCCATGCCTTACTAATAATTCACGGTAGGCATTATTAAACTCATAACGGTGCCTATGGCGTTCATGAATTAGGTCTTGTTTATAGGCATCATATGCTAAGGTCCCTTTGATTACTTTACAAGGAGACTCTCCTAAACGCATGGTCCCACCTATGTGCTCCAGATCTTTTTGGTCATCCATCACCGTAATGACTGCTTGTGGTGTTTCTGGAGCAAACTCTGTACTATTTGCTTCTGTAAGACCTACAACATTACGTCCAAATTCTATAACTGCCATTTGCATTCCTAAACAAATTCCTAAAAAAGGAATCTTATTTTCTCTTGCATACTGAGTTGCTAGAATTTTACCTTCTACTCCTCTATTACCAAAACCGCCGGGTACAATTATACCATTTGAACTTGATAATACCTCTACAACATTTTCGGCTGTAAGTAGTTCTGAATCAATCCAATCAATTTCTACATCTGTTTGATGATGTATGCCTGCATGATGTAAGGATTCTACAATAGAAATATAGGCATCATGAAGTTCTACATACTTACCAACTAATGCTATTTTCTTTTTATGAATTGGGTTTTTCTCTCTTTCAACCATCTTGATCCATGCTTCCAAATCTGGTTCTTTTATATCTAAATGAAGCTTTTTACCAACAATATTTGCCAAATTTTGCTCTTCTAACATAAGTGGAACTTCGTATAGGGTTTCAGCATCTAAGTTTTGGATGACACAGTCTTTATCGACACTACAAAATAATGCTAGTTTATCAATCATATCTTCTGGCATTTCATATTCTGTTCGACATACGATAATGTCCGGTTGAATACCAATAGATCTTAACTCCTTGACAGAGTGTTGTGTTGGCTTAGTTTTCATTTCAGCTGATTTTGCTAAATATGGAACTAAAGTAACATGTATGTATAATACATTTTCTTTACCTACATCCGTTGCTACTTGTCGTATAGCCTCTAAATAAGGTAAGCTCTCAATATCTCCTACAGTTCCACCAATTTCTGTAATAACAATATCTGATGGTTCTCCCGTCTTACCTACTCGGTATACACAGTCCTTGATTTCGTTTGTAATATGAGGTATGACTTGAACTGTTGCCCCTTTATAGTCTCCTTTGCGCTCCTTATTCAAAACCGACCAATACACCTTACCAGTTGTTATGTTGCTGTATCTATTTAGTTTTTCATCAATAAAACGCTCGTAGTGTCCAAGGTCCAAATCTGTTTCTGCTCCATCGTGTGTAACAAATACTTCACCATGTTGGTAGGGACTCATTGTACCAGGATCAATATTAATATATGGATCAAACTTTTGAATTGTAACCTTTTTGCCTCTTGCTTTAAGAAGTCGTCCTAAGGAAGCCGCGGTAATACCCTTTCCTAGTCCTGAGACTACACCGCCTGTTACGAAAATATACTTTGTGACCATTTCTTTCACCTCATGATTGTATTTAAATGATTGTATCTGTATGTTAATTGCTACTTATTATTCTATAACTTAACTATTATAGTCTCTATGTTCCTTTGAGTCAAGCCAACCCCTCTATATTTGAAACCTTAAATGTTGTATTTTCTTATTTCATTTAAAACTAGTTTAATGCCACTTTCGCCTTGACTGTCTTTCATTTTATCACTATACACCTTCCGCTGTTTATATAAGCTTGTAATCCCTTGCTCTAAGGTTATTTCATTCAAACTACTTTCTTCCATTACCATGCACAATCCTTGTTTCTCCATAGATTTAGCATTTAGAATTTGATCCCCTCTACTTGCTTCTAAGGACAATGGAATAAGAAGTGCCGGGATTGCTAGTGCTGTAATCTCTGCTATAGCATTGGCCCCTGCCCTGGATATCATTAAGCTGGTTATAGCAAAAATATGGGCTAACTCTTCTCCTATATATTCAAACTGCTTATATCCTTGAATACCTTCAAGCTCCTTATCTAGGTTACCTCTACCACATATGTGGATAATATTAAACTGTGGCAATAATTTGGCTACTGCTTTACGAACGATTGCATTTATTCTCACCGAACCTTGGCTACCTCCCATTATAGTAATAGTTGGTTTATCATTTGTAAAATTACACAATTGTTTCCCTACCTCTTTGTTACCCTTAAATAATCCTTCCCGAATAGGGGTTCCTGTCATTACACCCTTATCCTTGACATAGCTTAATGTCTCTGGAAAATTAACACATACCCGTTTAGCAAAGGGAATGGCTAACTTATTTGCTAGTCCTGGCGTAATATCCGACTCATGGATAATAACTGGTATATTCAACATCTTTGCTGCTATTACAACAGGAACACTTACATATCCACCTTTTGAAAATACAAGCTTAGGTTTTAACTTTTTAAGTAAAATGAAAGCATCTACTAACCCTTTCACGACTTTAAAAGGATCTGTTATGTTTTTTAGATTCACATATCGACGTAATTTCCCCGATGAAATACCATAGTAACTAATTCCTACCGCTTCTATAAGTTCCTTTTCAATTCCATTATGGCTCCCAATATACCTAATATCCCAACCTTCTATTTCAAGTGCAGGAATCATGGCAATATTGGGAGTAACGTGACCTGCTGTACCACCACCCGTTAGGACAATAGATTTCATGCCTCTCCCCCTTACGATATTATTTGAATAATATAAGCTTACATTTTATTTTTTATTTGAGCTGCATACTCTTCTAATGTTTCTACTTTTATCTCTTTATCAAGAGCCCAACCCAATTGGATATGATCATCATCATATCTAGGAATCATATGAAGATGGTAATGAAATACCGTCTGCCCCGCAGCTTTACCATTGTTTTGAATGATATTTAATCCGTCATTCCCAAAGGTTCTTTTAAGAATAGAAGCAAATCTTGTTGTCAGTTCAAACAACCTACCTGCTGATTCTGGATCTAAGCCATATATATCCTCTATATGCTTTTGTGGAATAATTAGAATATGTCCTTTAGTAGCCGGAAACCTGTCCATGATAATTCTGAATTCCTCATTTTCGTATATGGTGATTGCAGGAACTTTCCCACTGTTGATATTACAAAAAACACAATCTTGACTCATTATCATCATCCTCTACATTGCTTTAAATAATTGATCTAATTTTGGTAAAAACATAAAATTCCCTCTAACCTTCAGTTGCCCTAACATAAATGCTTTCTGAGCTGTAATCTTTTTAGTTAAGATCTGCTTTATAACTTCTTCTTGAGCTGTCAGTTCTACCTCTGCCCCTGAGTAAACACCTTCTTTAAACTGGCAGTCGCCATTTTGAATGACGATATAACCACTATAGGGCTCTTCTGATACGAGATGGTACTGAATGATTGCTTCAAAGCCCCCTTCATATTGTCCCTGAAAATAGTGCGGCAAGCTGCTAAGCATATGTCTTGTTGTTTTGAGTTGAGGCTCTGGAATAATGACCTGTTCATCATCATCCACCTGGCTTAATTGTTTCTTAAAGAGATTGGCAAGATCTTCAATGTCTTTTTCTTGGGTGCTTCTTGTGTCACTATATTTTTCACTTTCCACACTTAACTTATGCTCAAAAGCACTGACTCCTTGAGTTTGTTGCTGCTTAAAAGTTATATTGTCGCTGCTTTTTATAGGTGTTCTGTCTTGTTTAATCATTCGATAAAAGTCTTCTGTCATTCTCTCTACATTACTTAGTATCTTATCCTTATCAGTACTATAAGACGGGGTATAAATACCAAGTTTCCCAAACTCCATTCCCCCTAATATATCCCATACATGTAATATATGTTCTGCAGCTTCCCTCTCTCCTCTCCAATCACTAGAGGTCAAAGCAAACAAAGGTTTTTGAAATAGTTTATTCCCCTTATAATTACTGCAGTATTCAAAAAATGTACATAAGCTACCACTTATTGATAACAACTCCACTCTACTTGCCACTACTACACCAACCGATTGGTCTATGTCGCTTAAAATTTCTTTTATTTCTTTCGTATCAAATCCCTCATAGTAAGGAAGTTGATTGAGCCTTATTTGCTTTATTTCTACTTGAAGCTCTTTTAGTATTTGGCCCATTGCAGTTAAGAGCTCTTTTAGCGCCGCATCCTCTTTACCAGCTTGAAGAACAACTACCCTCATTTCTACCACTCTCTTTCCATTACATCTTATCAATCCAATTTTCATAAATATCTTAAGATTCATTCCAAATCTACTTATAAACTATATACATATCATTATTATACAGTGTTAGCTGTTTGTAAAGTGTAAGCTAGCTAATTTATTAAATACTGACTAGCTTTAGGTAAATAACAATTTTTAAAACCTTCTAATTCCCACAGTGAAAAAAACTGTTTTTGTTTAATATAAAGATGTAAAATATCCCCCTTTTTCATATAGGAAACTAAAGAATCAGTTAAAATAATACGGGCACAACTACCTTTAGGGAGCTTGCGAACAACCACTGTGGAATCATAATCAATCTCCACTACTTCAAATAGTCCTTGTTGATATACCCCTTGCCTTTGTTTAGGCCCTTTCCTTGCTTTATAATACTTATATCCATTAAAATCTATCACTAATGGGTTTGTATTAATGATGGGATCCCCTAAGTATTTTAAAAACAAGCTCTTAAGTTGGTAGATTCGTAGGCATTCTTTTTTATATTCTTTCATAACTTCATATTTTTCTAAGCTTAGGATATTATATACACCCTGGATATAGCTACAATATCCTCCTACCCCTTTCAAAACTTCATAAATCTCATTGACCTTTAATCTACTTTGGTTTTTAGGTAGCAGTAGATTAAAAACTCATCAAAAAAACTTGAATCTATCTCACAAATATTCATGTTGGGTTCTGTATTGTTACAATATTCATATAATATTTCTAGTGCTTCCCTTTGATCTTTATAAAGGTATTCATGTCCTTTTATGTTCTCAACATAATTTGTAATAGATTCTAACACTTCCATACCACTAACCTCCTATTAGTTTAAGTCTATTAGTATTAGTGTTTTCATATTACGGAGAATTATACTAAAAAAGTATCTCTTTTAAGAGATACTTTTTAAACAAAGCTTTTTAGTTAAATATTATATTCCTTTAAGTCGGCTCGGAATATACCAGCTGTTTTTTGAAATTCATTCATATTATCTATTAGTTCTTGGATCTGTGACATATACAAGGTAACATTAGAGCTTACTTCCTCTGAAACAGCTGAGTTTTCCTCTGCAATAGATACAAGTGCTTCCATTTGCTCAAATATACGTCCAATTTTTTCTGCTTCATCTACAAGCTCCAAGCTCATTTCAACGGTTACACTTGACACGTTTTGTAACTCTACATCAGCTTGATTACTTTCTACTGCTACAGCATCTAATGTTTTACTTTGATCTAAGAGAACATTATACTGCTCATCCACTTTTTCTCCAAGAGATGTAATTTGGCTGGTAAATTGGGCCAGTAATTCACTAATACTTTCTACTGCACTCTTAGATCCTTCTGCTAGTTGTCTAATCTCACTAGCAACTACTGCAAATCCTCGGCCCTGTTCTCCTGCCCTTGCAGCTTCAATCGATGCATTAAGTGCTAAAAGATTGGTCTGCTCCGCTATTGATGTAACTGTTGTTACAATACTTTCAATATCACTAACCTTATCTCTAAGGTCGACACTTTCTTGCTTAACATCTGCAAATTGCTCACTAACACCTTGTAAACTTTGCACTGATGTTTTTAAATCATTAAAGTTATCTCTTATGTTACCTGCCACTGATTCTAATTGAACCTTACTTGTGTCTTGCTTACCTGTTATTCCTTTAAGTGTTTCTACATTATTGTGTAGAACACCGGAAACAATCTCTGTTTCTTCCGCTTGAGCCACTGCCCCTGTTGCAATTTCTTCTACACTAGTGGATATATCAATTGATGTACGGTTCATGGTACCAGCTATATTTTGTATGGTTTGAGTAAAAAGCTCCATTTCATCTGTAATACCTTTAAATGCTACAAAATCTCCGATTAATTGTTTTCGGTAGTCTTCTAACATTCTACCTACTGCATCGAACTCATCAAAACTAGTTACCTCCATTTGTTCTGTATAAATCCTATTCATAAAGTTCTGTAGCTGCCTCTTAACACTACTTAGTGGTGCCATTACACGGTTTGCTGCTACAAAACTCCCAAGGCCTGCAAATACTAAAATAATCGCTCGGCTAATAAGGTTACTACTTATAGGCATAGCTATTAGTGAACCGATTAACCCTGCAAAGACTGTCCCTAATAAAATTTTTAAATCTGCTCGCCTAGCCACCCCTAATGATAATAGTTTACTGGTATGGTAGCTACGTTTATTGTATATTTTGTTTTGAAATGTGAGTTTTAATTCTATCCGGTTGCCTTCAAAAGAATGTTTTTCTATCTGTATCTTTTCGTTAAAGTATGCTTGAGCACCTTCTAGTAATCCATAAAGATAGTCTTCTAGTTGTCTAGGGGACTCATATGTAAATATTGCACTATGAGAAGAAATCGCCCTAATATCAATAAATGGAGGGGTTGCTCCTGGTATATTCTTTTTAATTGTTTCGTGAACATCATATAATGATGCTAAAAAACTAAAAAGATTTTCCTTATCAAAGAAAGCAGGATATACTTTAGAAAACATTTTAACATTTCCTTGTCCCATAGCACCCCATACATCTTTAGTTGTAATGCGCTTTTCCTTAGCAAGGGCGTCTATATACGCTCTAACTGTATTATCTGGTATATCTTCACTCATTAAAAACACCCTATTTGCAGCCCACCCTACTGACTCCATTGCTTTATGGGTAACATCTAAACCATATAAATCCTTACTTGTCTCAACCCACGTTGATACCACTGTACCCTTCATATTAGCTTCTCCCCTTTTCTGTATATTATTCCCATTTTTAGTTGGTATTAAAGCAGTCTTTCTCCTATTATACACTATTAAGGCTATTTTGAGAATGTTAATAGTGTATAATAAAGACTTTATAATAATACTTGAATAATATATAGCATAATAATCCCTGGTATGCCTAATATGCCTACTACCCCCACAGTTATACCATTGATTCCAAGAGCTATGGTAGGGAGAATTAGATTAGTTGTCCATATAATAATCATACCTACCCCAATTTTTACAATAAGGGTAAGCAGTTCCTTTTTCCAAATACTCCAAATAAGCATTAGTGCGCATACCACTATAAGTCCTATGATAACTTGCTGTGAGTTAAGATTTCCCATATAGCTTGACCTCCCTTTTGTACTATGTATACGCAAGGCGATGTCCTTTAATGCCTACCCTTTCTTAGGGTAAAATCTAACTAGCCTAGATGACTATGGTATAGCTTTTTCATGCAGCGTATGAGGTAACCGTATCTGATTTGGTCTGCCTTATATTTGTAGATATAGTATTCTATAAGTTGTGGGTCAGTGGCATATTCAAAATGATTAAACGTGGTGGTCATTTCTCTATAGGCCTCATCAATTTCACTTATGAGCTGACGCTCATCAGGAGTCATTCTTTTTTCCTTCTTATCAATGGCACGTTGTACTTTTTTACCGATTTTCAATCCATAGGGATATCCAATACTTTGTCCTGTTGCTTCCATAACCTTCACCATCCTTACTAAATTAATTTAAAACCCTATCCATATAGAGTTGTCTTATTAGTAAGTATGGACAGTTTTGCCCTAATTTATACGGAGACAGTTAACAAACACGAAGTCATTCTATCAATTATACTTAATGTTTGTAAACTGTCCCCAGAGCCCAATCCCCCGTATGTTATCAGTTCTTACCTTTAGATTAATCTTTGTTACAATTCCCGTATCTTTAGCCCAATCTATTAAATATGTAATTAATTCTTTTCCAATACCCTGCCCCCAAAACTCTTTTAGCACACTCACACCAAATTCCCCTGTATGCCTAGTCCTTGGCTTCATCCCACCCGCAAAGCTCAAATTCCCAACAATCCGCCCTCCTAATTCTACAACAATGAATAATCCATTATCCCTCTTCATATTGCTCTCAATGAAGTTTTCTTCCTCTTCCAATGTAATACCCAACCCCTCAGCTCCAAATGTCAAAAAATCCGATTCCCCACCTATCATATCCAGATAATCCAACAAAGCCTGAGCATCTGATTTAACAGCCCTACGAATAACGGCCTCCTTACCCCTAACCTCTATCCTTTTCATACCCCATAACCCCTTCCTTATGTCCTCTCAATAATAATATCATTATACCACCATATAACTACGGCTACTAGCCTACTACCCAACTACTAATCCGTGGACTTAAAAACATTCGGTGGCAATAAATAAGTGGGTATCAACAAGGGAATGTTTGCAAGGATTTCATAAAAGTACTTTGTGAAGCGTGGATATGATTGCCGTTAAAAAAGTCAGCTGTTTGAGCGCAGCGAGTTCTGACTTTTAGGCAATCATATCCACGCGAACAATTAGTACTTTATGAAATTCTTGCACATGAGCGGTTGATACCCCACTTATTTATGCACCAAAAAGCCCCTCAAGTCCACCCGAACCCAAGGAGCTTTGATCATTAATTTATTGTAACAACTGCAGTATTTGTTGCGGCCTTTGATTAGCCTGGGCAAGCATTGCATTACCTGCTTGAGCAAGGATATTATCCTTTGTATAATCAGCCATCTCTTTCGCCATGTCAGCATCTTGGATACGAGCTTTAGAAGCCGTCATGTTCTCCGCTGCAACATCTAAGTTAGACACGGTATGCTCTAGGCGGTTTTGGTATGCACCAAGCTTAGAACGTGCTGAAGATACCTGCGCAATGGCATCATCTACAAGAGTGATAGCCTCTTGGGATTTATCTGCTGTATTCAGATTCATATTATCAAGACCAAGGGCTGTTGTACTCATATTTTGGATGCGAAGTTGCATCATTTGCCCTTGGTTAGCTCCAATTTGCAGGTCTAAAGGACCAGTCTTAAGTAGAGAAAGTGTTACGTCCCCATCAG
>CAYRAL010000040.1:0-7629 GCA_964422235.1 uncultured Candidatus Epulonipiscium sp.
TAAAGGAACGCTCTAAGCCTCTGCTCTTTTCTGCTTTGTCAAGGCACTCAAGCGCATGGCATACATATGCTCCCCTGCCTGATTTTTTCCCAGTAAAGTCAAGACTTATTTCTCCATTTGTATCTTTAACTACCCGGATCATTGTTCGTTTGTCCTTCATCTCTTGGCAACCAGTACACTTGCGTAGGGGTAGTTTTCTTGGTTTTAGCATTATATCACTCCCTTATACTTGGCTTTATCCTTCTACAGTGTTCTTATGGGGTTATACTTGCTTCACTTTTAATGTCAATTCGCCAATTGGTTAGCTTAGCTGCTAGTCTTGCATTTTGTCCTTCTTTCCCAATGGCAAGAGAAAGTTGATAATCCGGAACAATAACTGTCGCATTATGCTCTTCTTCATTTAAAATAACATCAATTACTTTAGAAGGGCTAAGGGCTGCAGCAATAAATATTTTTGGATCTTCATGCCACTTAATAATATCTATTTTTTCTCCACCTAACTCATCCACAATAATATTAACCCTTTGCCCATTTTGACCGACACAGGCGCCTACTGGATCAACATCTTCTTCCTTAGAGTGTACGGCTATTTTTGTCCTGGAACCTGCTTCACGTGCAATACTTTTAATCTCTACAATACCTTCTGAAACCTCTGTAACTTCATGTTCAAAAAGTCTTTTTACAAGCTCTGGGTGATTGCGCGAAACCATTACTTGTGGTCCCTTGCTACCTTTGCTAGCAGCTTTTACTTCTAGAATATAAAATGTCATTCTTTGGCCGTGCTTATATTCTTCTCCTATAATCTGATCAGCCTGCATAAGTGCCGCCTCGGTTTTTTCGAGTTCTATGACAACCATCTTTTTTTCTGTACGAAGTATTATGCCGCTTATTATATCTTGCTCTTTGGCAACATATTCATTATAAACCATTTCTCTACCGGCTTCTCTTATTCTTTGGGTCACGACTTGCTTAGCATTCTGTGCAGCAATTCTACCAAAATTCTTTGGTGTTACATCTACAATGGCAGTATCACCTACTTTGTGGGCTGGATTTATAACCATTGCGTCTGAGAGCCTAATCTGTCCTGAATCACTCTCTAAAAGGTCATCTTCTACTACCTCTTTTTGAGCAAAAATCTTTACTTTTCCAGTTTTTCTGTCTATGTTAGCTTGGACATTCTGAGATGGACTAAAATCCTTCCGGCATGCTGTTACGAGCGATGATTCAATTGCCTCAAATAATATTTCTTTATCGATACCTTTATCTTTTAAAATTTGTTCTAGTGCATTGATGAATTCGTTATTCATCCTTGATCCTCCCTGTTATAAATAACAATTGTCTTGTTATTATCATGTTGTTTTAAATATGAACTAATTAAAATATAATCGCAAGTCTTGCTATTGCGATATCTTTAAGATCAAATGATATTATCTGACCTTCTTGGGTAACGATGGTTACAAGGTTATCTTTAAAATCCTGTAACTCACCTTGAAATTCTTTTTGGTTATTGACTGCTTTAAATAACTTAATATCGATAATCTTTCCTTTTGATCTATTAAAATCAGCTTCTTTCTTTAAGGGTCTATCAAGTCCTGGTGAACTGACCTCTAAAATATAAGCCTCTTTAATCGGGTCTTTTTCATCTAAGATTACTTCTAAGGCTCTACTGACTTTCTCACAATCATCAACTGTTATACCACCTGACTTATCAATATAAATTCGCAGATACCATGTAGATCCTTCTTTTAAGTATTCTATATCTACTATCTCATATTTATAATCTAATGCAATGGGTTCTAAATATTTAGCGACTGTAGACTCTATCTGTTTTTTGCTCATAAGCTCATCCTTTCTTTATCTTTAGTTTACCACTAGGCTTTTTGTATATACATTTATAGTTGCTAACTTTTTTGCTCTGTCAATACCCCTAGACAAATAGAAAGAGTGGGCATGTACCCACTCTTCTCCCACCTATATATTCTTACATAAATTATAATACTTTTTCAGTAAAAATGCAAGTTTAATATGGTCTAGAAGAAACTTAACTGACTAGTTTCTTGGATACCTTGTAACATATTGTTTTCTTTCATCAGTTCTACGGTTGATTTACTAGCCTTTGTTCTGGCTCTAAATTCTTCAAGAGAGAGAAATTCCCCTTCATCTCTTGCAATGACAATATTATCTGCAACTGTATCGCCCAGTCCTTGTAGCGTATTAAAAGGTGGAAGTATACCCTCTGGCTTTATTAAAAACTTTCTAGCATCAGATTCATATAAGTCCATATCTATAAAGTTAATTCCCCTTGCATACATTTCTCTTACTACCTCAAGAACCGTTAGGGTATCTTTTTCTGTAGCTGTAAGTTTTTGCGCACTTTCTAGTGTCTCAATCTCTTCTTGTACTTTTTCTTTTCCTTTACACATTAAGCCATAATCAAACTTCCCTTTTGCCCTTATAGAAAAATAGGTGGCATAAAAATATTCTGGATAGTGGACTTTAAAGTAAGCAATTCTAAATGCCATCATGACGTATGCAGCCGCATGAGCCTTAGGAAACATATATTTAATTGTTTTACATGATTCAATATACCAATTGGGAACACCTGCATTAATCATAGCTTCTTCTTGCTCATCTGTAAGCCCTCTACCTTTACGGACAGACTCCATAATCTTAAAGGCCTCTTTTTTTTCAACCCCTTGTAATATTAAATACACCATTATATCATCTCTTGTTGATATAACCTCTGAAAGAGTGGCTGTTCCTGCTCTTACTAAGTTTTGGGCATTATTAAGCCATACGTCAGTACCATGTGAAAGCCCTGAAATCCTAATAAGCTCGGAAAATGTAGTTGGTTTTGTATCAACAAGCATTTGCCTTACAAATTTAGTCCCAAATTCAGGAACTGCTATAGATGCGACTTTACTATTAATATCTTCGGCCTTAATGCCTAAGGCCTCTGTAGATGTAAAAAGTGACATTGTTGCTTGATCGTCTAAAGGAATCTTTGTGGCATCAATCCCGGTTAAATCTTCTAGCATCCGAATAATGGTTGGATCATCATGACCTAATATGTCTAATTTAAGGAGACACTCACTAATAGAATGATAATCAAAATGAGTTGTTGTTATGGTTGTTTTCATGTCGTTAGCTGGTCTTTGCAAAGGCGTAAAATTATGAATATCATTGTCTGTTGGCACAACAATTAGTCCCCCTGGATGTTGCCCTGTGGTTCTTTTAATACCAACGCAGCCTTGTATAAGCCTTGTGGTTTCAGCTCTTGAAGCGATTATATCCTTATCATCTAAATATTTTTGCACAAAGCCAAAAGCCGTCCGGTCTGCAAGGGTCCCTATAGTTCCTGCTTTAAATACATGGGAACTGCCAAACAGTTCTTCTGTATAAGCATGGGCCCGTGCTTGATATTCACCAGAAAAATTAAGGTCAATATCTGGCTCTTTATCCCCATCAAAGCCTAAAAATGTTTCAAAGGGTATATCATGACCTTCTTTAAGAAGCCGAGTGCCACATTGTGGACATTCTTTATCTGGCATATCACACCCTGATGCCCCTGCAAAAGAAACAACAACCTCAGAATCAAAATCTGAATATTTGCACGCCTTGTTTGGACATATATAATGTGGTGGCAATGGATTTACCTCTGTTATACCAGCCATTGTCGCTGCAAAAGAAGAACCTACTGACCCCCTTGATCCTACTAAGTAGCCATCTTCTAGTGATTTCCAGACAAGCTTTTGTGAAATAATATATAATACGGCAAATCCATTTTTAATAATAGAGTTGATTTCTCTATCTAACCTCTCTTTTACGGGTCCAGGTAATTCATCACCATAGATATCTTTTGCCTTATTATATGTAATGCTTATTAGCTTGTCTTCTGAACCTTCCAGACTAGGTGGAAAGGTTGCTTCTGGAACTGGTATAATAGAATCTGTGGAATCAGCAATCTTATTTGTATTGGTTACAACAATTTCATAGGCTTTCTCCTCACCTAAATATGAAAACTCTTCTAGCATTTCTTTTGTTGTCCTTAAATACAATGGTGGCTGCTTGTCTGCATCATCAAAGCCTTGACCTTTCATAATAATTCTTCTAAATATTTCATCTTCTGGGTCTAAAAAATGAGTATCACATGTTCCTACGACAAGCTTATTATATCTTTCGCCTAAGCTAACAATCTTTTTGTTGATATTAATTAGATTTTGCTGGGATTCAACAATTCCTTTATCAATCATAAATTGATTGTTTTTTAGTGGTTGAATCTCAAGATAATCGTAAAAGTTAACAATCTGTTCTATAGTATCTTCTGGGTTGTTTTGCAGGATTGCCTGATATAATTCTCCTGCTTCACATGCAGTTCCAAGAATAAGACCTTCCCTGTGCTTTAAAATTTCGCTTTTTGGAATCCTAGGGTTTCTAGAAAAATAATCAATATGAGATTTAGTAATTAACCTGTATAAATTTTTAAGACCTTCTTGTGTTTTTGCTAAAATAATGCCATGAAAGGTCTTTAGTTTTTTAGGGTTAATCCTATGACTTACAAAAGCATTGATATCTTTTATAAATATAATGTCCTTTTCTATAAGCATTTTTGTAAAAATCTTAAATATTTCTGCAGTGGCTCTTGCATCATCAACTGCCCTATGATGATTTTCTAAGGTAACCCCCAAGTCTTCAGCAATAAGATTTAATTTGTGCCGACGTAAGTGAGGTAGTAATATGCGGGATAAATCCAGGGTATCAATGACACTATTATAAATAACAATACCCATCTCATCGGCAAAGTGGCGGATGAATCCCATATCAAACCCAGCGTTATGAGCAACTAAACATGAATCCCCTATAAAGCCTAAGAATTCATCTAACACCTGGTCTATAGGCGGCGCATCCTTTACCATGTCATCTGTAATCCCTGTCAGTTTAACTATTTTTTCTGGAATAGAAACACCAGGATTTACGAGGGCCTGAAACTCATCAATAACCTCACCATTCTTAATTTTTATGGCGCCAATTTCAGTGATTTTATTGGCGCCGGGTTTAAGTCCTGTGGTTTCGATATCAAATATAACAAATGTATCTTGGAGTGTCTGGTCTTTAGGACTTTGAACCACTGCTCCTAGATCATCAACAACATATGCCTCTACACCGTATATAACTTTAATACCATGTTTCTTACTTGCAGATGCAGCGTCCGGAAAGGCCTGGACAACACCGTGATCTGTGATTGCAATGGCCTTATGCCCCCAGCTAGCCGCTTGCTCTATAAGATCCTTTACAGAGTGAGTAGCGTCCATTCTACTCATTTGGGTATGTAGGTGCAGTTCGACTCTTTTAGTAGTTTCCTTATCTTCTCGTCTTTTCTTAAAATCCCCAATTTCCACAATATCCCTAGCCATAATGACCCGCTCACGCATATAGCTATCAAATTCTACCCTACCACGTATGCGGAAAAAACTTCCTTTCTTAATACGACCCTGGACTTCACTTTCAAAAATATCCTTTTTAATAAAAAACTTCACTGTCAGGGAGTTGGTAAGATCCGTAATATCAAAAGAAACAATATATTTATTATTTTTTATTTCTCTCGATTCTACTGCTAGTACTTGTCCCTCAATCACTGCTTGTGTTACATCATCATTAATTGAGGATATTGACATGATTTCATCTTTAATTGGTTTTCCTATAACTTGGGGCGTAATAGGTTTTCCTTCAGTATTGACAATTGGTGCTCTATTACAAGATAAGGCTAAGGTATTTTCGATTGCTTCTTCTAATAACTTTTCAGATTGATCTTCTGTAATTTCACATTGCTCGCTCCATTTTACATTAATTCTTAAATTAGCTATGTCTTCAATAGCCTTTTCAATCAGGTGCTTAAAATTTCTCTTTTTTATATAAAAACAGTGTGATTGCATAATATTAATGACCAACTCATTATTTTTTACTTCCCAATCACACTCTTTTAAAATAGAAGAAGCTAATGGGCTATTACGAGCTGTTTTCTTTAAAATCTTATCCCACACCTTGGTAATTCTCCCATGTAATTCTTCGTAGGTAAATGATTCTATATTTCTTTTTGGAAGCATTAGTGTAATCTTTGATTTTGCTATTCCTGGAATTAAAGTACAAAGCTCTTTCTCTAGTTGTTTAATAAATGTCTTAGGAATATCTTTGTTACTCTCTAGTACTATTTCCATTTCTTCACTATGTTTGAGGATTTTTATATTATTAACAGTTGTATTTTGAAATACATCTTGTAATTCTTTCCCTAATCCTAGGTTTTGAAATACCGTTGTAAATGATACAGCTTCGTTTTTTAAAATCATTAAAATCCTCCTTTACTTAAATTAGCTTATCTATTTGTTCCATTAGTGCATCTAGTAATTCTGTTTCCTTTACCTTTTTAATAATCTCACCTTTTTTAAAGATTAGGCCTAGACCATTGCCACCAGCTATGCCAATGTCAGCTTCTCTTGCTTCCCCTGGTCCATTAACTGCGCAGCCCATTACGGCTATTTTTATATGCTTATCAATATGGGCCGTTAAACGTTCTACTTGCTGCGCTAAAGGAATTAAGTCTACTTTTGTTCTGCCACATGTTGGGCAAGATATAATCTCTACACCAAAATGTCGAATCCCTAAAGACTGCAAAATCTGTCTGGCACATTTTATTTCTTCTACTGGATTTGTCGTTAAAGAAACGCGAATTGTGTCCCCTATCCCTCTGGATAAAATAGCACCAAGACCAACAGCAGATTTAATGGTTCCACCATATAATGTACCCGCTTCAGTTATCCCCACATGTAATGGATAATCATATTTGCTTGCAAAAAGCCCATATGCCTTTGTACAAAGAGGTACATTAGATGCTTTCATAGAAACAATAATATCTTTAAAATCTAGCTTCTCTAGTATTTCAATATGGCTTGATGCACTCTCTACTAAGGCTTCTGGAGTCACACCGCCGTATTTAGCTAAAAGTTCTTTTTCTAAAGACCCACCGTTAACACCAATCCTTATGGGTATGCCTTTAGCTTTAGCAGCATTTACAACTTCTTTAACCCTAGACTGATCACCAATATTCCCTGGATTAATTCTAAGCTTATCAATGCCATTTTCAATTGCGGCTAAGGCTAAGCGGTAGTCAAAATGGATATCTGCCACTAAAGGAATGCTGATTTGTTCTTTAATTTTTGAAATTGCCATTGCAGATTCCATATTGGGAATAGTAATGCGTACAATTTCGCATCCTGCCTTGGTTAAGGCATCTATTTGAGCCACTGTTGCTTGGATATTTCTAGTATCTGTATTGGTCATAGATTGAATAATGATTGGCGCCTTAGAGCCAATCATTATATCTCTTACCATTACACCACGAGTGTCTTTTCTTTCAAATTGAATGCTCATCATATAACTCCTATCTTATTAACCGCTCTCCTAATTAACTTCTAGCCTATACCTCTTACGATATCATTATACAGTACAAAAACCATTAGTCCCATTAAGAGAACAAATCCAAGGATATGAAAAAAACCCTCAACTTTAGGATTTACTGGTTTTCCTCTAATACCTTCTATAGCCGTAAAGAGTATCCGGCCTCCATCAAGGGCT
>CAYRAL010000040.1:7639-9380 GCA_964422235.1 uncultured Candidatus Epulonipiscium sp.
GTTAAAAACACCCAAATTGACAGAAATAAGCGCTCCTAAGAAAAACATTTGCTGAACTGCAAACCAAATACTCTCTTTAACGCCAGCATCCCATACCTGAACCCCTACATTAATGACACCAACAGGACCTGCTAATTCTTCAACTGCTACCTGACCAGTCAGTAACATGACAAATCCATCTATCGTCATCTTAAGTAGGTTTATTGTTTCCATAAAACCATTTTGTATTCCACTAATGATATTGCCCTTCACAAGCTCTGCCGTAAAGCCTACTAAATATCTTTGGCTTTCTTCACTGTATTGACGCTCCAGATTAATTGCAATTTCTTGACCATCTCGGTTAATCATAAATTCGATTTCATTGTCTCCTACTGTATTTAGTACATTAGTAATGTCTTGCATATTCTTTGTTTTGATTCCATTTACCATTACAATTTTATCGTTTACTTGCATACCTGCTTGCTGAGCAGGGAAATTCGGACTGATTTCTCCTATAATATTAGATGCTTGCCCCTGAGCCATGACGATTATAAACATTAATACAAATCCTAGTAAAAAGTTCATGACAGAACCTGCTGCTAATATTGACAATCTTTGACCCACACTTTTTGAGCTTAAGGATCTTGCATCTCCAGAATCTCCAACCTCTTCTTGCATCATACAAAATCCACCAATAGGCAAAATTCTAAATGAATATAATGTCTCACCCCATTGTTTGCCTATTATTTTAGGTCCCATTCCAATGGCAAATTCCTTGACTAGAACCCCACTTCGTTTTGCCATAATAAAGTGGCCAAATTCATGAGCTGTTACGATAACTGTAAATACAAGCAGTACAATAGCTATCTTCATTACCATTGATATTACTCCCATACATCAACCTTCTTCCTAGAATATTCTCGTGCCCACCTGTCTGATTCTAATATTTGACTTAAGCTAGGCTTATTTATATATATGTGAGCTTCCATGGTATCATGAATTAACGTTGGAATCCCATTAAATGAAATTTTCTCCTTTAAAAAAGCATCAACAGCTACCTCGTTAGCTGCATTAAGTACTGCCGGCATAGAGCCACCTATCCTCATTGCCTTATAGGCATATTCTAGGCAAGGGAATTTTATATTATCCGGCTCTTCAAATGTTAAAGCCTTATACATATTAAAATCCACTCTTTTTATATGACTGGCTTTTCTATGAGGATATTGAAGGGCATACTGTATTGGTCCTTTCATATCAGGACTAGCTAATTGAGCCATAATGGTCGCATCTTTAAATTCTACCATTGAATGAATAATACTTTGTGGATGAACGATTACATCTATTTGCTCTAAGTCTAAACCAAATAGCCATTTTGCCTCAATAACTTCAAGTCCTTTATTCATCATAGTTGCTGAGTCGATACTGATCTTTTTACCCATATCCCAATTAGGATGATTAAGGGCATCAGCTACGGTAACATTTTCTAATTCTTCTTTAGATTTTAATCTAAAAGGTCCACCTGAAGCTGTTAAAATGATACGATGTATGGGCTCATTTTCATTACCTCGTAAACACTGAAATATAGCTGAGTGTTCACTGTCTACTGGGTAAATAGCCACGCCTTTTTCCTTTGCCGCCGCCATTACAATTTCACCTGCTGTTACTAAGGTTTCCTTATTGGCAAGTGCAATATCCTTTCCGCATTCTATTGCCCTAATTGTAGGTATAAGGCCAATCATTCCAACAACTGCAGTAACAACTG
>CAYRAL010000041.1:0-9082 GCA_964422235.1 uncultured Candidatus Epulonipiscium sp.
ATTATAGAGACTTATTCACGGAAACAGATTACAAAATATGGTACTTAAACACACTGAAGATTGCCACGGTTAACATGATTTTATCAGTCATATTAACAACACTAACGGCATATGTATTTTCAAGATTTCGCTTTAAAGGTAGAAGGATTACTATAATTACAATGCTTATTTTACAAATGTTTCCATCTTTTATGTCTATGACAGCAATCTATGTTCTGTTATATAGACTCGGTTTGCTAAATACGCATTTAGGACTGATTCTAGTTTATGCATCAGGACAAATTCCTTATAATACATGGCTATGTAAAGGATATTTTGAAGGAATTCCTAAAAGCTTAGATGAAGCAGCTAAAATTGATGGGGCTAGTAATATGACAATCTTTAGAAAGATTATTATACCTCTTGCCAAACCTATTATTACATTTGTGGCTATAACTAATTTTATTGCTCCTTGGTTTGACTTTGTATTTCCACAGTTGATTCTTAGAAGTTCTAGTAAGAAAACTTTAGCTTTAGGGCTTTTTGAGTGGATTCAAAAGAATCAAAATACATACTTTACAAGATTTGCAGCAGGCTCAATATTAGTAGCAGTGCCAGTAACAGTATTGTTTTTATACTTACAAAAGTACATTGTACAAGGATTATCAGCAGGAGCGAATAAAGGGTAAAATATCAAAAATATTAATTATATGACTTTATATAAACTAGAGAATGGGGATGAAAATGAAAAATTTAGAAGTTAAGTTTCAAGAACGTTTTGGTAAAGGAATTAAAGAGGGAACAGATGAAGAATTATATCTAGCTCTATTGGAGATTGCAAAAGAAAAGATAGGGGCAAGAGAACAAGCAACTGGTAAGAAAAAGCTTTATTATGTATCAGCAGAATTTTTAATTGGTAAATTGCTATCTAACAATTTAATCAATCTTGGTATATATGATGAAGTTAAAAACGAGCTTGAAAAGCATGGGAAAAAACTATCTGATATAGAGGCAGTGGAGCTAGAGCCATCTTTAGGAAATGGTGGTTTAGGGAGATTGGCAGCATGCTTTTTAGATTCTATTGCCACATTAGGATTAAATGGAGATGGGATTGGATTAAATTATCACTTTGGTTTATTTAAACAGTTGTTTGTAGACCATCAGCAGAAAGAAACTAAGAATCCATGGATTACAGAGGATAGTTGGCTTAACAAAACAGATATTAGCTATGATGTAAAGTTTGGTGACACAACCCTCAAATCAATTCTTTATGAAATAGATGTGGTTGGTTATGAAAACACAACTAATAAGCTTAGACTTTTCGATATTGAATCAATAGACGAGAGTATTGTTGGAACAGGAATTGATTTTGATAAAGAAGATATTGAACGTAACTTAACCTTATTTTTATATCCAGATGACAGTGATGAAAGTGGGCAGTTGCTTCGCATATACCAACAATATTTTATGGTTAGTAATGCAGCACAGCTTATTATTGAAGAGGCTGTTGAAAAAGGAAGCACCCTATATGATCTCCCAGAATATGCTGTGGTACAAATTAATGATACCCATCCTACATTAATTATTCCGGAGTTGATTTATTTACTAGGACAAAAGGGAATATCTGTGAAAGATTCAATTAAAATTGTTTCAAATATGTGTGCCTACACCAACCATACAATTTTATCTGAAGCATTAGAAAAATGGCCATTAACTTACCTAGAAAAGGTTGTACCACACTTAATACCCATTATCAAAGAGCTAGATAAACAAGTTAAGGAACAATATGAAGATGAAGAAGTTGCCATTATTGATTCAGAAGAAAGAGTGCATATGGCTCATATAGATATTCATTATAGCTATAGTGTCAATGGCGTAGCAGCACTGCATACTGGCATCTTAAAAAACAATGAATTACTGGCCTTTAGCAAGATTTATCCAGAAAAATTTAATAATAAAACAAATGGTATTACATTTAGAAGATGGTTGCTACATGCAAATAATGAATTAGCAACTTATATTACTGAATTAATTGGAGATGATTATAAGAAGGATGCCGAGTTATTACGTAATTTGGAAGCCTATTCTAATGATAAAACTGTACTTGATCGCATTTTGCAAATTAAGAAGAATAACAAATTAGCCTTGAAGGAATATTTATTAAAGGCCCAAGATGTTGAACTAGATGAGAATTCTATATTAGACATTCAAATCAAGAGACTTCATGAGTACAAGCATCAACAAATGAATGCACTTTATGTTATTCATAAGTATCTGGATATTAAAGCAGGTAATAAACCAGCAAGCCCAATTACAGTTATTTTTGGGGCAAAAGCAGCACCTGCCTATGTTATTGCTAAAGATATCATTCACTTAATTTTATGTCTACAAGAATTGATTAATCAGGATCCAGATGTGAGCCCATATCTTAAGGTCATTATGATTGAAAACTATAATGTAACAGCTGCCGAAATGTTAATCCCAGCTTGTGATATATCAGAGCAGATATCATTGGCCTCTAAAGAAGCTAGTGGAACTGGAAATATGAAGCTTATGCTTAACGGTGCTGTTACACTTGGAACTATGGATGGGGCTAATGTGGAAATCTGTGACTTAGTTGGTGAAGATAATATGTATGTTTTTGGGGCTTCAAGTGAGGAGGTCATTGACCTTTATGAAAAAGAAGCTTATAGTGCTTGGGATATTTATGAAAATGATGAAGCTATAGGAGAATTAGTAGATTATATCATAAGACCTGAACTTATGAAGATAGGAGACCGCAAAACTCTTTTACGTCTTCACAATGAGTTAACAAGAAAAGACTGGTTTATGACATTACTCGACTTAAAAGATTATATTGCAGTAAAAGAAGGTATGTTGAAGGATTATGAAAATAAGGAAGAGTGGGCTAAAAAAATGTTGGTTAATATCAGTAGAGCCGGCTTCTTTTCTTCAGATCGTACGATTAAACAATATAATGATGACATTTGGCATTTATAAAGGAGATAGAATATGCGCGTTGCAGGAGTACTAATGCCAGTGGCTTCCTTACCTTCTGATTTTGGTGTTGGGGATTTTGGTAAATATAGTTATGATTTTGTGGACCTCTTAGAGGGTTCAGGGATAAAATTATGGCAAATACTTCCCCTTAACCCATTGGGTTACGGGAATTCCCCTTATCAACCATATTCCTCATTTGCAGGAGATGAATTATATATTGATTTATATGACCTTCAAAACAGAGGCTTGCTATCAGAATTAAAGACATATAATAAGAAGTGGGATAAAATTGATTATGAAAAAGTAAGAGCATATAAACAAGATGTGCTAAGAAAAGCCTATCAGCAATATATTCCAACAAAAGAATATGAAGCCTTCATTTTGAATGACTGGGTTTATGATTATAGTGTGTTCATTTCCCTGAAAAAGCAGAACGGTCTGAGATGTTGGAATGTATGGCCTCAAGAGCAACAAGACTGGATATTGGATAAAAAATACAATATAGATCATTTGCAGGACGACATCCAGTACGAGATGTTCCTTCAATTTATTTTCTATGAGCAATGGATAAATCTTAAAAATTATGCAAATCAAAAGGGTATTGATATTGTAGGTGATATTCCTTTCTACGTAGGAATTGATTCCTTAGATGTGTGGTCAGATAGGAAGAGTTTTTTACTAGATGAGAAAGGGGAGCCTACATTTATTGCAGGCGTGCCACCAGATTATTTTAGTAAGACAGGGCAAAGATGGGGGAATCCTATTTATGATTGGGAATATCTCGAAGAGAATGATTTTGTGTTTTGGAGTAATAGATTAGAGTATTGTGGTCATATGTTCGATATTATCCGCATCGATCATTTTAGGGCCTTTGATACCTATTGGAAAGTACCCGTATCTTGTGAAACAGCAATAGAAGGTGAATGGATAGAGGCACCAGGATATAAACTTTTTGATACCGTATTAAAAAAGCTACCAGAAATCCATATTGTTGTAGAAGATTTGGGGGAACTCAGACCAGAGGTACTTGAGCTTAGAGACCACTATGATTTCAAAGGTATGAATATTCTAGAATTCTCTTTTGAAGATCAGGATGTTAGTTTAGGTAAAACCAATGAAATTATGTATACAGGAACTCATGATAATCAGACCCTTAGAGGATGGTACCAGGCCAAATCCTATTCTGCTAAGAAAAAGATACGAAAGAAACTTGCACAGTTAGGATATGTTAGGGGGCCTGTATCTTGGAGATTGATTGAATGTGCTATGGATAGTCCGGCGGATTATACCATTATTCCAATACAAGATTTTTTAAATTTAAACGATCAGGGACGTATTAATACGCCTGGGACCTTAGGAACACCTAATTGGGAATGGAAGTTAAAAGATTTCAGTGGTTTTGAGAAAAAGGTTTCAAAAATTAATGAATTAATTGTAAAGACGGAAAGAACAAAATCTTAAGTTTAAATAGAGGAATGGAAAGCTTATGCTGACCATTCTTTTTTTGTGTGATTTAGGCATGTAGATTATGCTATTTATATTTTAAGTAGGATGTTATAATATGTAGTATAATAGGAGTAGATTATATAAACATAATGGAAGGGGAGTTATGATGTCACTAAGAACCATAAACAAAGTTATAACAGGGACCCATACACAAGACGGAGCAGGGGTCAAGTTAGTACGCGTTATTAGTAATCAGGATGTAGAAGCTTTTGATCCATTTCTTATGTTAGATGCTTTTGACTCAGTAGATCCAAAGGATTATACAAAAGGCTTTCCTTGGCATCCACACCGTGGGATTGAAACTGTAACCTACTTAATAAAGGGTAACATAGAACATCAGGATAGCCTTGGAAATAAGGGGAGTATTTTAGATGGGTGTTGCCAATGGATGAACGCCGGAGGTGGTATTCTTCATCAAGAAATGCCAAAAGCCTCGGATCGGATGTTAGGTATTCAGCTCTGGCTCAACCTACCGGCTAAAGATAAGATGGTAAGACCCCAGTATCATGACATTACAGATGATATGATCCCTGTCATTAAAGAAGATGGCAATGAAGTTCGTATTATTTCAGGACATTATAAAGGAAGACCAGGGGCAACTCAAGGGGACTACGTCAAAATGACATTTTTGGATGTGAATATCCAAGCAGGAAGTCAACTAGAAATACCAGTTCCCAAAGAAGAAAAACTTTTTCTTTACATTGTGGAAGGTGCTGGATGGTTTGATCAAACAGATGTAAGATTAGTGCCGTCTAAAAGTGCTGTTTTATTTAATAAGGGAGAAAGCTTGCTAGCCAGGGCAGCAGAGAAAGGAATAAGATTTTTCTTGTTTTCAGCAAATCCATTAAATGAACCAATTGCCTGGGGTGGCCCCATTGTTATGAATACAAGGGAAGAGCTAGATCAAGCATTTAGAGAAATTCAAGATGGAACATTTATAAAAACCAAATAAAACAGGTATAATCCATTTATTAATGGATTATACCTGTTTTATTTGCAATTCTTCTAATTTATCCTTATATAATTAATTTTTGTGGTAAATAGTTCCAAGTTAGTATATAATAGAATTGATTAAATTAAGTAAAGTTGAGTGGAGATATTAGAATACATATATTTAATAGTTGAACAATATCATGAAATTTGGTATTATGTAACTAAATATAGATAGAAAGGGTGTTTGCATTGGAGAAGATTAATGTTGATAAGGATTTGATCATTAATACCATCATGAATAATTCACAAGATACAATCTACATAAAAGATAAAGACAGTGCTATTATTTGGAGTAGCAAAGCCCATTCTTTACTATGGGGGGTTGAAGATCCAGCTCAGGTAGTAGGTAAAACTGACTTTGATTATTTCCCATATGATTTTGCAGAGATAGCATATGGAGAAGAGCAAAAGATAATTAATACTGGTGTTCCCATTGTTAGAAGAGTAGAAAGATTAGTTATGCCTGATGGGGAAATTATGTGGATTTCATCTTCTAAATATCCTTTTTATAATGCTGAAGGTGAGATAGTTGGTACCTGGGGTACATCAAGAGACATTACAGATCTTAAAAAAACTGAAGAAAAATTAAGACTTGTTAATTTAGAGCTTAAAGAAGCTAACCGTCAGTTAAGTATTTTATCAGCAAAAGATAGTTTATCTGGCTTGTATAATCACAGATGTTTTTATAAGGAGTTAGAAATAACATTTGATTTTTATAAAAACCAAAAGGAAGAAAATTTTTCTAAAGACTTTGCACTCATTCTACTTGATATCGATAACTTCAAGGTAGTCAATGATACATATGGCCACTTAGTAGGTGATATTGCTATTAAGCATCTAGCAGAAATAATGCTCAGGAATATTTCACATAAGAACAGTTGTTTTAGGTATGGGGGAGATGAGTTTGCTATATTGTTACAAGATATAGATATAAATAAGGCCTTAGAAGTTGCAAAAGAACTACAAAATATCATAGTAGAAACGCCTGTTGATTATAAAGATACTGGGCTTGCCATAAGTGTTAGCATGGGAGTTGCTGCCTTTAGTGATGCAATAGACCCTGAAGATTTAGTTAATCAAGCAGACGAAAAATTATATTTGTCTAAAAAGAGTGGTAGAAATAGGATTACCTAAACACTTAATGCTTAGAGTATATACTCTAAGCATTAAGTGTTTATATGGTATAATTCATTAGTAAGTTCAATAATATTAGAACAAAGGAGGGCTCCCATGAATCAACTGAAATCAAAAATAGAAAAAGTCATCTTGCAGCACTTTTCGTCAAGCTCTGTTCACGGGCTAAAGAATAACCCTATCCCATCTAAAAAACTTGAGAATGTTAAATCACTTCATAATATAAAAAATGAAAAGGTTTTATTTATTTATGATGCAACCTTATTTGGCTCAGCTAAAGATGGGATGGTCTTTACTGAAAGAGGTATCTACTGGCGAGAAGTCTTAGATAGTCCTCAACAGTTGGATTATAGAGAGCTTATAGAATCCACTGCCAATAAGTATTTGCCAAGTAAGCTTATATTTATCTTAGATCAAGATGAAAAGATTAAGCTAAAAGAAACTTATAATAAGTTTATATGCGATTTAAGATCAGAACTTATAAACTCGTCCATTATATATGAAACTTATTATAAAAGTGCCCTTGCAAGTGCAACAGACTATTTGGCAAGACTTTTAAAAACAAAGGAGTTCGGCCAAATTATAGAATGGCTTAATAAGTATGAAGGTTTGTTTTTAAGATCACAAGACAAATCAGTTAAATTACGGGAAATATCATTTCAAGCTTATTTGAAAGTGCATATGTTTCCTAAGGCCCAAGAAGAGTTAGGGTTTATAGAAGGTAAAAATCCAAGGTTTTATAGAAAAGCAGCCCCATTATTAGAACTTGCCATTAAAGAAGCAGATTTTGAAAGCCTAGGACAGGCTAGACTACAGGCTATGGAGCAAGAAGAATATGACCTTGCTTTCTCGATTCTAGACAATCAAAAGCAACTGGGTATTAGAGAAGCCTTTGAAATAGAAAAAATCAGAAAAACTGTGGAACAATCAAAAAGAAGAGCACTGACAAAATATCAGGAGAAGTTAAATAAACGCTTAGAAGATGAAGATCTTTTAGCAGCTGAGCAAATAATTGAGCAAATTTATAAAATAGAAGCGGCATATCCCTTAGAAAAAGAAAAGATTTTACTTATTATATATCGTTATGATTTAGAAAGAGCCAAAGAAGAAATTTCACAGCTTTCTGATTCTATACTACAATTAGAACTAAAGAACATTCTTCAAGAAGTTGTTGAAAAAAGACATAAGAAAATAAGAAATGCAGTGATAAATAAAGAGTATGATATTTTTGATAAGCATCCAGATATCTGGTATGATAAAGATGAATACGGTATGTGTGCCCTAGATTATTTTGCATTAGAAGCAGATTTAGAAGGAATTCTTAAGGCACTAGATCATCTAAAGTTATTATTAATGCCAGCTAATATTTTTGGCCATAACTTTATAGACCTTATTGGATTTGCATGTGACCCAAATCTTGGCAATAACAAAGGAAACCCCTTAGAAATTTTAGAAAAAATTAAAAGCAAAATAGACTTTAACCATATAGATGATCGAATTAATTTTTTAAAAACAGGGCAAGAGGGATATTTCTTTTCCTATAAGTTGTCCCAAGAAGATAGATTATCTCAGCTTAATCAAAAACTGATGTCCCCCGACCATTTTAAGCAAATTTTAATAGAAATAGAAAACCAGACAAATAATAATGTAGATAGGATTATTAGGCATCTCTTTTCAAGAGAACTAGAGGCTATGGCTAGTTATCCGGCAAAAGATGAATTTGAAACTTCACATGCTTACAAAAAAAGGTGTAAGGCTTTTAAACAACAGTACCTAGACCAGGCTAGTTTTATTGCAGAGTACAAAAAACAAAATCAGCCTATGGTAGAAGGTATCACCAAGTTGCTAGAAGATAAAAAAAGGTGCTTTATACCAGATATATCAGCTATGGTAGAGTCTAAAAATAAAGCCCTAGGAGCCCTAAAATCCTTAAAATCCACAGGGGATATATTAGCACTTTTAGATTTGTATTTTCCAATAAAAGATGACGTCATAAGCGTAAAGTTAGGACCCTACCATGCAGACCGGGAAGTTTTTTTAATGATAGTGGATGGCAAGGAGCAAGAATTACCAATGCCTCTATCCATAGCCAAACAGTATAAAAAAACATTTCCAGAAGTAGAGTATATATATCGTCGGGTGATTGAAGATGGCGAAGTGATTTTGAAGACAACTACAAAGTATGGGGGACAGTCCCCACTTCACTAGACTAAAGTGGGGACTGTCCCCCAAGGAGGAAGATCATGAAAAAAAGACCACATATTGTAATATTTAATCCAGATCAATTTAGAACAGATGCCCTTGGGCATATGGGAAATCCTGCATCAGTTACACCAAACCTTGATCGTATCATTCAAAAAGACGGCGTCTCTTTTGAAAATGCTTTTTGTCAAAACCCTGTTTGCACACCTAGTAGGTGTAGCTTTATGAGTGGTTGGTATCCCCATGTAAGAGGGCATAGGACCATGTA
>CAYRAL010000042.1:0-9071 GCA_964422235.1 uncultured Candidatus Epulonipiscium sp.
GGGATTTCCCATATATAGACAGCTATTATGTGTTAACAGAATAGCAAAGTAAACTTTTTTTATTATTGTCCATTCTTCTTGCAAAATCAGGGGATAACCTATAAACTATTCATATAGCAAGATATTCTATAATGCCAAAATAACAAGGTGATGATGTGCAAAAAGACTTTAGATTTAAGATAATTTCAGAAGGTCAAAAAAATGGTGTTAGTGTTACTTGTCGAAAATATAACATTTCAAGGACACTTTATTACCGTTGGCTAAAAAGGTATAAATCTAAGGGTATTGATGGTTTAGAAGATGTTAAAAAGAACTTTATTCCACTCAATAAAACGAGTACAGACATAGAAGATGCACTGCTTAATCTTTTGAAAGAGTATCCCACTTATGGACCTCGGGCACTAAAGTACCTATTTGATGAGTTAGGATATAAAATCAGCGAATCAGCTGTTTATAATATTATGAAAAGGAATCAGCTTACAAGAAAGGAAGATCGCATTAGATTTGCTAAACAACAAGATTCAAAAATTACTAGCTCTATTCCACCCTTAACAAAATTAAGGAGCGGAGAGTGTTGGCTTTTTTGGATTACAGACTATGGCCCTTATAAAGATATTGGAAATATCTATGACTATACCTTCTATGATTTAAAAAGCCAAATAGCTTGCACAAGGCTCTATAATGAAGTGTCCCTTGAGCATTTTGAGAATCTTTTAACTGCAACAGCTATGCCTGTTGCTCAAACACTTCATATGGATATAAAATACTTATGCTTTTTTGAAGATAATAACATATTAAAACAACTGGGAAAAACCTTTAAATCTAAAATAAATAAGCTTATTGCAGGCAATGGATTTGACTTTAATATACATATTTTATCTAGGAGTAACGAAGATCTACCCAGTATTGATGCCTTAAGAAAAAAATATACCCAAGGCTGTTTGTCATTTTTAATACCACTTATCCATACAGAAATGACCTTTAGCCAGCTTAAATTAGAATTTCAAGGCTATATTAGAAACTATAATCTAACGGATCAATCTATATTTGACCATGAAGGCTATACGCCAGTTCAGTACCATAACAAGCTAACCCATACAAAACTTATTTTACCCATGTGGGCATATATTGATAGAACATACTAAGGGGGATTCCAATGAAGGTGGCTGTAATAGGTGGGGGATTTAGTGGAATGTTGGCAGCATATCTACTTGAAAAAAAAGGAATTGACGTTACAATCTATGAAAAAGAAGAGTATATTGGTGGTCATTGCAAAACCCTTGTTAGTAAGAATGTCTATACTGAACTTGGTACCATTATCTCTTTTACTGGCCAAATTAAAGAATTACTCATTGATTTACAAGTGGATTACACGGAACGTTTTATCTATAGAAACTTCATAGATGAAAACTATCATCTCGTTGAACATATGTTAAGAGAAGATGTTGTTTTACTGATGGATGAATTGCCTAGACTTAGGGCCATTCTTGAAATGTACGCGCCTTTTTTAGACGAGATTAATTACGGTTATATTCCTGGGGATTTAATGCTCACCTTAAACCAGTTTCTGAAAAAATATGATCTTAGATTTGTTTCTCAAATCATAACACCTCACTTGTCATCCTTTGGCTTTGGATGTGTGGATGAGCTTCAGGCTTACTATGTTTTTAAGGCCTTTAATCTAGATACCTTATACGCATTTATCCGAGGTGAAAAGCTACTATACATTAATAAGGGTACGTCACAACTTATTAGAAGGCTTAGCCAAAAAATATCAGATATAAGATATTCACTAGAAGTGACTAATGTTGAAGTAGCTGGTCATAAGGTTAAAGTTGAGACCCCCTATGCTAGTGATTATTTTGATAAAGTGCTTATTACGACTAAGCTACCTACTGGTGTTATTAAAGACCAGTTATATAATGAACTCATGCAAAAAATCGATACCAATCCCTTTATTGCCTGTGCTTATGAAGTGGATCATAAGGATTTGGCAACAAGCTACTACAAGTCCCATTTAGGCCAAAAAGGTAAAATACAGTTTTTCTTTTCTTCAAAGCAACATGGCAGGACAATCATTACCGCCTATGCCTATGGAAGCATCCATAAGAATATTGTAGATGGGATTACCAGGGATATTCAGCAATCAGGTATTAGAATAAAGCAACTCATCACTGTAAAGCAGTGGTATATCTTTCCTCATTTAAAATCTCATAATTTAACCCAGACCTTTTATAAGGAGATTAGTGACAGGCAAAAAGTTAGTCATATCCATTTAATCGGCTCATTAGTTTCTAAGCCTTCTATTGATAATTTATATTTATCCGTTAAAAACTCTGTTGAGGAAATACTAAAATAATAAAATACAATTATTTGCCTATTCTAATATTAAGTTCTTCATACTAATATCTAGAGCATCAACAGAGTGCGTCAAGATCCCTAAAGAAATAAAATCTACGCCTGTTTCTGCTATATCCCTTATATTATCTAAGGTCACATTACCAGAAGCTTCTGTTATACTCTCTTTGTTGATTAAGGCTACTGCCTTTTTCATCTGCTCTAAACTCATGTTGTCTAGCATAATAATGTCAGCTTTAGCATCTAATGCCTCTTCTACCCCTTCTAAAGTTTCTACTTCAACCTCTATTTTTCTCACAAAGGATACCGTACTCCTTACCTTAAAAATAGCCTCCTTAATACCACCGGCTGCATCAATATGATTATCCTTAATCAGAATCCCATCAGATAAGTTAAATCTGTGGTTGCTTCCGCCACCAACCACAACTGCATACTTTTCAAGTACCCTTAAGTTAGGGGTGGTTTTTCTTGTGTCTAGGACTTTGGCATGAGTCCCTTCAAGGAGTTTAACAGCTTTATCAGTCATGGTTGCAATACCACTCATTCTTTGCAAAAGATTAAGGGCAATTCTTTCACCTGTTAAAATATGTTGGGTTTTTCCTTTTATAGAAGCAATTATTTGTCCCGCCTTCACCTGATCTCCATCTTGTACATAAAACTGAGTATAGACCTCTCCTAGCATGTCAAATACTCTTTGAAAAACCAATAACCCCGCTATAATCCCTTGTTCTTTAGCCATTAAATCAACGCTGCATTTACTCCCTGGTGAGACAATCCCTAAGGTTGTAATATCACCATAAGTCGAATCTTCTATTAGTGCATTCTTTATTATTTCGTCAATCGTTAACCAATTCATATGCGCCTCTCCTTCTTCAAGCTTATTATTTCTTTTTAGATAATGTAAGCATGTTAACTAGGGCCTTTTTTGCCTCAATTATTAAACCCTTATCAAGAATAATTTCATTTTTTTCATATAATAAGCATTCATATAAACCCTTTAATGTAATACATTTCATAGGACCACACAGGATATTTAAGCTATGAAAGATTCGATCTGGATATCTCCTTTTAAGTTCATAGAAAATCCCCTCCTCCGTAATAACTAAAAAATCTTTCTCATTTTTTTGGCCTACATGCTCAATCATTTGACCTGTGCTGCCGATAAAATCTGCCAAATCCCTCACTTCTTTCCTACATTCAGGGTGGACTAATATTTGCAAATCCTTTTTTACTCTTTCCTTGTAGTTTAAAACATCCTTTGCCCTAATATTGTTATGGACACAACAAAAACCATCCCATAATATAATTTCTTTATGATCTATTTTTTCCTGTATGTAGCTACCTAGATGCTGATCTGGTACAAATATTATCTCTTCTGCATCGATATTATTAATGATATCATAAGCATTTGCAGATGTACAACATGCATCTGATATAGATTTTATTTCAGTTGACGAGTTCACATAGCTTACTATTTTAGCACCTTTATGTTTTTCTTTTAGTTTTAGTACGTCTTCCTTGATAGCTAGTTCTACCATAGAACATTTAGCATCCCGATTAGGAAGCAAAATCTTCTTATTGGAAGATAAAATCTTAGCATTTTCAGCCATAAAGTAGACGCCACAAAAAGCAATCGTATTATGAGGCACTTCTAATCCTATTTTACTCAAATAATAGGAATCACCTATATAGTCTGCTACTTCTTGAACATCATCTCTCATATAATAATGTGCCAGTATGACTATATTTTTTTCTTTTTTCAGCTTAAGAATTTCTTCTTTATAATTAATCATTACCTTTTACCTTTCTTTATTTCTTATATGCTATTGCATCAATTTCTACATCAATTCCCCTTAACTGCACACCCATGGTGGTTCTAACTGGAAAAGGTTCACTAAACATTTCTCGGTAAACTGAATTCATCTCATCAAAATATTTAATATCTGACAAGTATACCGTTGTCCTAACCACCTCTTGTAAAGTGCAATTAGATTCTTTTAAAATAGCCTTGATATTTTCTATGACCTGTCTAGTTTGTTCTTTTATATCTTTTTTGATTTCTCCCGTTACTGGATCTTGTGGCCTTTGGCCTGCAACAAAAACAAGCTTACCAGCCAATATTCCTTGAGAATATGGTCCTGCTGGGCTAGGTGCATTGGATGTGCGAATTTCTTTATTCCCTGACATTTTAAAACCTCCTATGTTTTTTACTATCATAACAGGTGTACATACACATGTCAATTCACTATTTTTAATGATGCATATTTCTAAAAAGTAGGCTATACTTAAATATGAATGTATTCTAAAAATAATTAAAATGCGAAATTTTGAATTGTGAGGTTTATATATGCAAAGAAAAGATATTCTCGAACTAAAAAAACGGTTTAAAAAAGATAAATGTACCTTTACTAATATGTGTGGGTGTTATGTTAATGATGAAAAGCAGGTTGTTTCTAAGTTTAGCGAGTTCTTTTTAAACCTAGAGGAGGACGAACTCTTTAAGTACCTAGAGATTGCTAAAAAGGTTCTATCTGGGACTATAGGCAATAACCTTTTAGAACTTAACTTCCCTCTAGATGATGACTTTACCAATGAAACACAAACGTCCCTTCAGCAACTTAAAAGAAGTAGACTAAAAGATGAAGGCCTACTAGATGCTTTTTATGAGCTTATTATCGATCATTATGAATACGAGGGCAACTTCCTCATTCTTCTCTTTCATGATGCTTATGACGTTATGACAAAAACCAAAGATAAGCAGAAGCTAGATGATTCTGAAGAAGTATATGAGTATGTATTATGTGCCATATGCCCTGTAGCACTATCCGATGCTGGCCTGACATATGTTGAGCAAGAAGATAAAATAAAGTCCCGGATTCGAGACTGGGTTGTTGGTGCGCCTGTTAACGGCTTTGTTTTCCCTGCTTTTATTGATCGCAGTTCTGATGTTAACGCTATTATCTACTATACAAAAAATCCAAAAGACCCACACCCTGAATTAATGGAGGATATCTTAGGTTGTAAGGCAAAACAGACTGCTACCCTCCAAAAAGAAAGCTTCCAATCAGTGGTGAAAATGTCCCTTGATGTAGAAGAAGAACAGGCCGATAGAATTTTTATGGATGTACAAGAAAACTTAAATATCATGGTAGATGAGTATAATGCCTTATACGATGATGTGGAGCATGACCCCATTACCTTATCAAAAAATCATATTCAAGATCTTTTAATAGACAGTGGCATCCCTGAAGAAACCACTGCTAAAATTGAAGATTTCTACTTAGATACCTTTGCTGATGAGCTTCCTTTAGCTGAAAGCTTACTTGATAAAAAAATACTTAAGGAAAGTGCCCAGGTCCAGAAGGAAAAAACCCTTATTAAGCAAATAGGTGTACTTGAAAGCAAACTTAAGGAAGTGACACAGAATGCACCATTAGATGGTGATGACCCTGAAGATAGTGATGGGATTAGGCCAGATATTATTCTGCAGGTTAAACCCGAAAAGGTAGCTGAAATAAAGACTCAAGTAATTGATGGTCAAAAATATATTGTCATTCCTGTTAATGAGGATGAACTGGCTAGGGTTAATGGGGTAGATGAACTGATTTAAAGTACTTAAAATAATTTACTGGTATAAAATCTCCATGCCATTACTATTAAAGTAGATTAAATCACCATGACTATAGTTCCATACACCTTGAAACTTTGTTGGGACATTAATGCCCTTAATGATACTATAGTCAGTTACAATAGCAGACCATTTTTCATAAGTATTGGTATCTGAGCAAAATCTTTCATCAACCACAAAGCTTGTCATTTCATAGTTTTCATTAAAATAAAAAACACCTGTGGTTTCTGCCTCGTTTTTTCTGATTGTTGCTTCTACACTATAATCATCAATTTGTTTGTAAGTAATATTATCTTGAAGCGCTAAGCTTGGATGCATCAGACATTCTGATAAATAAGCAGCGTCAATAAAATCAAAAGGTTGATTAAATAATTGTATATGTTTTGCAAATACACCCTTCATAGAACTTTTGCCATCTTTACAAATATCGATTCCCTGAAATGGTATTCCGTACATTTGGGAATCGATTAATGCTACCCTAACAGGCTCCTTTACAAAATCATGTACCAGGTAATCAATTTTTATATAGGGCTTACCAAGTCCCAAAGAAAAATCTGCGTCTTTAAAATCAAATATTACTGCACTTGCACTTTCTATTCCCACATAACCGTTTTTTATAAAATACTTTTGCAAAACTTCTGGTAATACCTCCAAATCTTTCTCTGTAATTACATTTGTTGTTAACTTATAATCAGTCGTAAACCCTTCAACCTTTTCCCAAAACTCCTTTTTAATTGGTGAATAAGGTGTTTTTAAATATATAAAAACACTTAAAATGATACATAAAATCCCAATGAAAATCATTTTTATCTTTCCCCTTTTTTTCATATAAATATCCCCTTTAGCCTAATCTTAATATATTGTTTTCAATCTTTTTCATACCAATAAACATACTCTTTATCTCATCATCTGTTATGCCAGCATACAAACTTTCAATAAACTCATTTTCTTTTTCTTTCCTATTTTCAAAATATAACTTGCATTTTTCAGTTAAAGCAATTCTCAATACCCTACCATCGTCAATATCCTTATGTAAGGCTACAAATCCGGCATTTTCTAGATGAACCGCAATCTTTTTTACATTTTGCCTACTATAACCAATAATTTCAGACACTTCTGTAAGGGTTGGGTTTTTAACGCCACTGCTAATGATTGAAATCAATAAAAACCATTGTTTCATTGTGATTTCTGTAAATAACTTATTGCCTGCATTCTGCATTTTATTTGCAAAGAAAAATATAGCCCCAAATATATATGCCTTTTCTTGATTCATCTTATCACTCCTCAAATAGGTAACTAGTTACCTATTTATATGATATATTAATATTTAGCCCTTGTCAATATAATAGCTTATTTTTTATACAATATATAAAAGTTAATGATTGCTATAAGCCATAAGTGCAAAAAAATAACCCCGAACTCCAACTCAATTGTCAGAATTCGCGGGTTATAATCATGTATATTCTTTTATCTTAATGAAAACTTAGTATACTCTTCTAAATAAGTTTAATAGAAATACGAAGCGCTAGATAGAGCGAGACTAAATATATACCTGGTATTGTATAAATTACTTTTGCTCTTGATCCTATACAAGCAAATACTTGTGCAAATACCATTACTGTAAATAATAGTAGATTTACTATTATTGTCACTGCTAATAACGGCAAGCTTATTATTCCTAACATCCATGCAATCCCATTAGATATACTTAAAACAATGATTGCATGCAATGCTATTCTTAAAGTATCAATAAAATTAATATCCATTTTTAGAAGTATTTGATACACTAAAAATATTCCTAGTCCTAACATTCCCAAAAAAACTGAGGTGAAAATAAATTGATTGATAACTAAATCCTTTGATTCAATATACAGAAAATTTCCTAAAATATCTTCTAAACTCCAATAACCCATATTAATTTTCATAATACTATTTTGTAATGTTTTAAATTGAAACGAAACAATAATAGAATTAATTAAGATCATAATAGGTAGGAAAATCAATACCCTTTTTGAGACAATGCATTTCTTAAATTTTGCTTTCCTAAAACTGGTTTTTTAAGAACATTAATAATATATTGTAAAAATTCCTGCCCGTAATTTTTTAACCTTTCTATATCATCTGATTGCTTACTTTCTGTAAAACTTGTATTTTCTACGGCCTCTTCTGATATTATTACGGTTTCTCCACAATGTCTACAGAATTTAGCTTTTTCATTTATCTCTGCTCCACATTCCCTACAATTCATTATTATCTTCCTTCCCCTATTGTTTTTTTAAATTCAAATGTATCACTATGAGATACTATATCCCCTTTAAACATAATACTATCATAATCCACTATACCTGTTAGGCTGGTCATTGAGGCACCTTCTGGTTGTTCAATCCATTTTTCTGACCTCATATTCCATTGATCTGGTGTCCCATTATGCCTTGGTATATATTTTCCTGTTATATAATAACTCCCTTCAAAAACCTTTTCATTATCCTCATCATCTTTTACCGTGTGTTCAAAAGTAATTATACCTTCATAATCACCTGTTAAATCATTTACTTTAGTAACTTCTAATGTAGCATTATTTTTTGTTGCTGAATCTGTATACCAACTCCTAGGTAATTCATACCATCCTGTATACTTACCTGCTAGATTAAAGGTATACACCGGTTCCGCTTCTACATGGCTTAGTTCCCATCCATTACTATTCAACCTATAATATGCATACATTTGTCCTTTCAGATCATAAAATGGTGTTTGATGATTAAAATCTAATATTACTTTCTTATTGTATATATCAATTAATTCTGTCCCTGATTGTGTAAGAACTTCTTCTGTAACCAGTGGCTGTATGTTTGTATTACCAATCAATGGCACATGAATCCTACCCCGATTATACTCATTTAGTAAATCTTCTAGAGAAAACACTAAATCTTTCCCATCTACATATGTAATATCTGATACTTCTGTTTTAAAGTCATCCAGTTCCCAAATACCTTCGTTAAATTCATAATCCACAATTGCAATTCCAGTTATTCGAAAAAGATCCCCTTCTAATGTAACATTAACCATACTACTCATTATGGCATCT
>CAYRAL010000043.1:0-9034 GCA_964422235.1 uncultured Candidatus Epulonipiscium sp.
TCGTACGATCTGCATGACCTGTTCCTGGTAAACGATGCAGCCGTATGTTGTTTGGAGGATTGGCTCAAGGGATGGATGTGTATAAGTAATGCTCTCTTGATCTCTTTTCCCTTTGATATACTTAGGTATAAAATCCATAGGGCCTGGTCTATACAAGGATATTCCAGCTATGATATCTTCGAAACTCCCTGGCTGGAGTTCTCTCATAAACGACTTCATGCCAGCGCTTTCTAATTGGAAGATTCCCTCTGTGTTAGATGATGATATTAATTTGTATACCTCTTGATCATCTAGGGGTATTTTATCAATATCGATACAGATATTGTGATTGATTTCAATAAGGTCTAAAGCGTTTTTAATAACCGTTAGAGTCCTAAGGCCTAGGAAGTCCATTTTGAGCAATCCTAATTCTTCTAAGGTGTTCATGGTAAATTGTGTTGTAACCACCCCATCGTTAGAGTTGAGCGGGACATATTCTACCACTGGTTTTTTAGAAATAACCACTCCTGCTGCGTGAGTTGATGCATGACGCGGAAGGCCTTCAAGCCTCATTGACATATCAAGTAAATACTTAACATCTGGGTTAGTGTCATATAGTTCCTTAAGCTCACTGTTCATGGTTAAGGCTTTCTTGATAGTAATCTTAAGCTCTAGTGGAATCATCTTGGCAATAGCGTCTACATCGCCATAGGGCATGTTAGTAGCCCTTCCTACGTCACGAATAACTGCTCGGGCGGCCATTGTCCCGAATGTTATAATCTGAGCCACTCTTTCAGATCCATATTTCTCAATAACGTAATCTATTACTTCCTGTCTTCTTTCATAACAAAAATCCACGTCAATATCAGGCATACTTACTCTTTCAGGATTTAAGAATCTCTCAAATATAAGTTGATACTTGATTGGATCAACATTGGTAATCCCTAGGGTATATGCTACAATACTCCCGGCTGCAGACCCCCTACCTGGCCCTACAGGTATATTGTTATCTTTGGCATACTTAATAAAATCCCATACAATTAGGAAATAATCCACAAAGCCCATTTGAATAATGACACTTAGTTCGTATTCTAACCTTTCTTTTAGTTCTTCCGTAACTGGACTATATAGCTTCTCCAACCCGCCATAGCATAGTTTATTCAAATACTCAGAAGCACTATAGCCTTCTGGTACATCGTACTCTGGTAACTTTAACTGATTAAAGGTAAAGTCTAGCTTGCACCTTTCTGCAATTTTGCTAGTGTTGGCTATGGCTTCTTTGGCATATGGAAATATCTTTTCCATTTCTTCTGGAGATTTGACATAAAATTGCCCACCTTCATAAATCATCCGGCTTGGATCATCTATGGTCTTACCAGTTTGTATACAAAGGAGTATTTCGTGAGCCTCTGCATCTTCTGGATAAATATAATGGACATCATTGGTAACGACTAGTGGAATTCCTGTCTCTTTTGAAAGACGTAGCATTTGTTGGTTGACTATTTTTTGATCACTGATTCCATGGTCTTGCATTTCAAGGTAAAAATTATCCTTGCCTAGGATTTCCTCATATAACAAGGCAACTTCTTTAGCTTGTTCGTATTGTTCTTGTAAGATTAAACGACTTACCCCACCTGCTAAACAAGCACTAAGACCAATAATTCCCTCAGAATGTTCTCTAAGCAAATCAAAGTCAATCCTTGGGCGTCTATAGAATCCTTCTAAATGCCCAGCTGAAACCAGTTTAATGAGATTTTCATAGCCTATCATATTTTCAGCAAGAAGCACTAAGTGAGTGGATCTACTATCTACTTTCTCCTTGTCAAACCGGCTTCTGTGAGATACATATACTTCACACCCAATAATGGGTTTGATCCCTTGTTTCTTAGCTTCTTTATAAAACTCAATCACTCCGAACATAACACCGTGATCTGTAATAGCAATACTATCCATGCCAAGTTCTTTGGTTCTTTGGATAAGTTCCTTAATATTAGCAGAGCCGTCTAGTAAGCTATAGCCACTATGGACATGCAAGTGGGTAAATGAAGCTCCCATATAATCACATCCTTTCCGTCGTTATTTACATTTCTTATCATGATTATACCACAAAGACAAAAGTAGCCGGAAACTAAATAAAGTTCCAGCTACCTCGTTATTTATAGTTAGGTGTTTACTTATTCCTCAACTTGCTCTGCTGTCATAAAATTAATTAAGGCTTTCATTGCTTCTTCTTCATCTTCACCATCTACAAGTAGTGTTATTTCTTGCCCTTTAATAGCGCCAAGTGACATCATGCCCATAATACTTTTTGCATTGACTTGCTTATCTGTTAGTAAAATAGAAATGTGACTTTCATACTTACTTGCTATTTGCACAAATAAAGCAGCTGGCCTTGCCTCTAATCCACTTTTTAATCCTACAACGATAGTTTCTTTTAACATTTTTAGTTGCCTCCTCTTTCTTCTCTTAGTTGATTTGCTAGTTCACTTAATTTACGTAACCTATGATTGACACCTGATTTTCCTACGGGGGGATTTAGTTTTTCACCTAGCTCTTTTAAAGTAGCACTAGGATAATTTAGCCTACACTGTGAAATTTCTTCTAGATTCTGCGGCAGTGCTGAGAGGCCTATGGTTTCTTCTAAATAACGAATATCTTGAACTTGTCTAACAGCTGCCGATACTGTTTTATTGATATTGGCAGTCTCACAGTTTACAATGCGGTTTACATTGTTACGCATTTCTTTAACAATGCGAATGTTCTCTAGTTCCATAAGTGCTACGTGTGCCCCCATAATATTAAGTAAATCTACAATTTGAGCACCTTCTTTTAAGTATGCCACATAATTGTTTTTTCTCATAACAATTTTTGCATCCATCCCAAATTTGTTAATGAGATTCCTTAAGCTTATTGCATATTCTTCTTTAGGGTTTACAAATTCAAGATGATAGCCTTTTTCTGGATCACTGACGGATCCTGACCCTAAGAAAGCTCCTCTTAAGTATGCACGCCTACAACATGTTTTTTGCACCGTTAAAGGATTTATATCTGTGCGAATCATCCCTTTTGTGACATCTTCCATTATACCTGTTGCCTGTAATATTTTCATGCAAACTTTATGATCCGTAAGATAAAGTATATATATTTGATTTTTCTTAAGGTTTTTATTACGTCTTAATGTTACTTCCGTGTTTATTTTAAAAGTTTTTTTGATTAATGTAAAGTACTTTCTTGCAACTGCTGCATTTTCTATCTGTACTCTAATGCTAGCCTTACCACTTTCTGATAGTTTAATCTCCCCAGCCATTTGAATAAGGGCAGCTAGTTCTGCAATCATACAATGACGGGCTTCACTTATGTGCCGGGCTAACTCTTGTTTGACATCGCCTGAAAAGGACATTTTAGAGCCTCCTCATTTTATTTTAATTAAATCAATAATTATTTTAGCTAGTTTCTCTGAATCATGCCTGATAACTTTTTTCTTTTCGTTTATTTTCATTAAAGGAGCTTTTATAATGTTAATATTGTCGTCTTTAAACTCTAAAGGTTCAAATCCAATGATATCTGCTCCGTCTTCTAAGTACATTTCTAACCAGTCTCCAGGAATTTCTTCTGAATTTATAATGACCGTATCAATAACACCTTTACCTAAATAATGCTCTAGCTCCCGAACATGGTCATAAACGCCAAAGCCCACTGTTTCTCCTGGTTGAGTCATTATATTACTAATATAAATAACCTTTGTTTTGGCATTTTTAATGGCCATTGGTATGTCATGAACTAACAGGTTTGGTATAATACTTGTGTATAAACTACCTGGTCCTAAAATAATAGCATCTGCATTTTCTATGGCTTCTAAGGCATCTGGCGTAGGATCAGGCCCCATGGGCTCTAGTACTATATTTTCAATTTTGGCCCTGGTTTTCTTGGAATAATCCACAATCTGAATTTCTCCAATCACTCGTTTTCCATCATCAAAATATGCTTTTAGGTCAACTCGCTGTAGGGTTACGGGTATAACTCTACCGGTTATAGCCAGTACCTTTTCTGTTACCCGAACCGCTTCTTCAAAACTTCCAGAAATTTCACTAAGGGCAGCCAAAAACAAATTCCCAAAGTTTTGGCCTGATAAGGCCCCATCTTTAAAGCGATGTTGTAGTAATTTCTCCATCATTGGCTCCGTGTTAGCAAGGGCTACAAGGCAGTTTCTAATGTCCCCTGGTGGAAGCATATTCATTTCTTCTCTTAAAAGGCCGGAATTCCCACCATTATCACTAACTGTTACGATTGCCGTAATATTTTGTGTCCATTGTTTCAGTCCTCTTAGCATTGTAGAGAGCCCTGTTCCTCCACCTAGTGCAACAATTTTAGGATCATTAGGGTTATACATATTATTTTCCTCTTTTTTTATCTTTCTCTATATCTCTATGCTGAATATAGGCGCTATGACCCATTTTAACTAGATTTTCAAATAGTTTATTTCCGATTGTAACAGACCTGTGTTTCCCCCCTGTACAACCAATACTAATGACTAATTGGTTTTTCCCTTCTTTAACATAGTTTGGGATTAAAAACTCAATCATATCTTCTAGCTTTGTTAAAAAATCTATGGATACTTGGTTTTCCATAACATAGTCTTGGACTATTTTATCATTGCCTGTTAAGGGTCTGATCTCTGGGATATAGTATGGATTTGGTAGAAACCTGATATCAAATACTAAGTCAGAATCCATGGGAATCCCATACTTAAACCCAAAGGTTACAACTGTAATCATTAGGTTGTTAAAATCCTCATCTTCCACATAAACCTTACGGACGATTTCCCTAACTTCTTTAGGAAGTAAGTTACTTGTATCAATAATTTGACTTGCATTTTGCTTGAGTTCATTAAGTAAAACTCTTTCTTTAGCAATGCCTTCTTCTAGTCGCCCTTCTCTTGCCAGAGGATGTGTTCTTCTTGTTTCTTTAAAGCGTTTCATAAGAATTTCATCTGACGAATCTAGAAAAAGTATATCGTAATTGTAGCCGTTTGTTTTAATAATGTCTAAACTCGTAAAAAGGTCAGTAAAAAGTTCACCACCTCTTATATCAATTCCTAGTGCCACTTTGTTAAATTTATCTTGTTGTCCTAAACACAACTCTGTAAATGTAGGAATAAGGGCAGGTGGCAAATTGTCGATGCAATAAAACCCATCATCTTCCAGCGCTCTAATGGCTGTACTTTTCCCTGCTCCTGACATTCCAGTTACTATAATAAACTGCATCTTATATATTCCCCCTTATGCTACTCTTCTAATCTTCACCAATAATTTTAAGCTCTGGATGTAGGTCTTGGCCAAATGCTTCTTTAACTGTATGTTGTATATGGCGGATTAGTTCGATGACTTCTTTAGATGTTGCCTCTCCAAGGTTAACAATAAAACCGCAATGTTTATCGGATACACCCGCATCTCCAATACGGAAGCCGCGAAGCTCGGCATCCATTATAAGTTTGCCTGCATAGTATCCTTCTGGTCTTTTAAATGTGCTTCCTGCACTGGGAACTGTAAGAGGTTGTTTGCTTCTTCTTCTATGTGCAAGATCTTTTATTTTGTCATTAATGTCATTATAGTTTCCTTTTTCAAGGCTTATTCGGGCCCCTACTATAACCATATCTCCTGTTTGGATTTTACTTGTTCTATAACCTAGTTCTAATTCTGCATTAGTGAGGGTTATTAGTTCTCCATTCTGGTCTAGGACATCGGCGGATAATATGACTTGTTTCATCTCACCACCGTAGGCACCTGCATTCATATAGACTGCGCCACCTATAGTTCCCGGAATGCCGTGGGCAAATTCAAATCCTGTTAAACGATGATCTAGAGCCGTGTTAGCTACTTTAACAAGCAAGGCTCCTGCCTGTGCATAGACTTCCTTGCCTTCTACAGTAACCTGATTCATATTTTTAAAAATATGGATCATTATCCCTCTATATCCACCGTCTTTTACAAGTAAATTACTACCGTTGCCTAATATAAAGTAGGGAATATTATGCTCCCTACATACTTGTAGGATAAATCTTAGTTGTTCTACTGTGGATGGAGCAAGGTATATATCCGCTGGCCCCCCTATTTTAAATGATGTATGGTTTTTCATGGGTTCATCTATTTTTATCATGGATTCGGGTATTTTTTCTAATAATACCTTAATGATTTCATTTTTATTCATAACTCAACTCCTTCTTCACTTATTATAATATAGATTTGAATTAAATGAAATGAAACTAGTGATTATATATGAAATTCTGCCTTACTTCCATTTTGGCTAGTGACTACTTCAAGCCTTGCCCCAATTCGTTCTTTTAATTCGGGTACATGAGAAATAATCCCAACTAGACGTCCACTATGTTGCAGGTCAATAAGCGTTTTAATGGCAGCATCTAGAGATTCTGTATCTAGGGTTCCAAAACCTTCGTCAATAAAAATAGTGTCTAATGAAATACCCCCTGCGTATGATTGAACAACGTCTGCTAGGCCTAAGGCCAATGACAAGGACGCCATAAAACCTTCACCGCCAGATAGTGTACGCACATGGCGTTTTTTACCTGTATAAGTGTCTAGTACTTCCATATCAAGACCTGATTGGGCAGCTAAACTCTCCCGGTTATCTGATCTATAGAGCTCATATCGGTTGTTGGACATTAAAACTAATCTCTCGCTTGCACGAATTAAAACATCTTCAAATAAAGAACTTTGAATAAAGCGTTCAAAGGAAAGCCCCTTTATATTCTTTCCTCTTACGGCATCGTATAAATGACCAACTATGGCATATCTTTTTTCCTTATCCTCTATCTTTTTAGATGATTTTAAGATAATATCCATTTGCTTTTGATTGTGCTGTTTTTCTAGGCTAATGGTCTGGTGGGCCCTGCCTAATTCATCTTTGCTTGTCTCTAAAAGACTGTACTGCTCTTCAAGAGCCTTAAGATCAACTAATACTGTGTCTTTGGTTTCCTCTTCAAGTTTTTTGTACTGGGCTCCTATGGCACTATAAAGGCTACGGTAGGCCTTGATTATGGCATCCATCTCTTCAAGTTCTTCTTGGGATTTATAGGCTTCTTTATAAGCTTCAAAGCTTGCAAACCCAACTTTTTCTCCTTGGGCCTTAAAGTCTATGCTTTCTTTTTCATATCTTATGGTGATCGCCTTTAACTGGGTGTCTTTTTCTTTTTCTGTGGTTTCTAGTTTTATTTTTGAAGATGTTACTTCTTCTAGTTCTTTAGTTGTCTTCTCATAAATTTCTCTTTGAACTTTAATTGTTTTTTCTAAGCTACTAATGTAGTTATCCAGTGCTTCTTTTAATCTTAACTGCTCTGGAATTTCCATTTTAATTTGCTCTATTTGGGTATGCAAAGAAGTAAAATGATCTGCATTTTCTTTGCCTTTTTCCTGTAATAGAGCTACTTCTTCATCAATCTTTCCTTTTTCCTGCTTTTGATCCATGGTTTTTTTATCTAGTTTCTCAAAGGCTAATAAAGTTTCAGTTATTTGCTTTTTTTCTTCTTCTATTTTATTATATGTCTCTTGGATCTCTTCTAATGAACTTTCGGCGTAGGCAGCTAGAATTTCTTTTTGAGCTTTAACCTGTTTCCCACTTTCTCTTCCTTGTGTGGTAATTTCTACTTTCTCATTTTGGACTTTTTGGAATAAGCCTTGAGCCTTATCTAAAACTAGTTTTTTTCCTTCTAATGCCTTTTCAGTAGGTGTTTCTGCCCTTATGACAGCCAGCCTAGGATGGGCTGTAGAACCACATACCGGGCACGCCTCATCTTCCTTAAGGTTCCTAGCCAACTCTCCAGCTTGCCCCTGTATCCACTCTTGTAGCATGATGTTATGAGCTTCACTTGCACTAGCATACTGGGCAGTCGCATCTTTTAAGGTGATATTAATTTTTTGATATTGAATCTGAAGTTCTCTATGTCTGTCCTCTAATTTGATCAGGTGTCTTTTTTGAAGCAGTGTTGTCGATAACTTTTGTAAGTCTAGCTCTTGTTTTCTAAGCTGATCATTAAAGGTCTGCCTTTGACTAAGGGTTTTCTCTCCTACTAATATTTCATTTTCTATTTTTTCTTTTTGTTCTTTTAATGTTTTTTGGCGCTGATTGGCTCCTTCTATTGCTTTTTTGGCTAAGCTTTTTTCTTTTTCTAAAAGAATTAGCTTGAGAGCCTTAGGCCTATATTCTTCCATGGCCTTATTGAGATTTAGTTCTAGTTTTTTAGTTTCTGGCTCCTGCTTTTTGCACGCTTCCATTTGAGTCTTTACTTCTTTATATGTTTTTTCTAGGTTTTCCTTTTCTTTTCTTAGCTGCGCAAGTTCCTTTGTTATTTGCTTTTCTTGGCGACTTAAGTCATTTAGATAGTGTTCTTTTGTTTGGAGTGGTAGTGCTTTTTGCCCCAGATTATACTCTTTTTCTTTGTTTTTGTAGTTTTTCTCTTGACTCATTAGATCATCATACTGGATTTTAATTTTTTGCTTTTCATTGTGTTTTTCGTTGTTATTAATGGCTATTGTAATTTGAGTTGCCATTTCCTTTAGTTTTTCATCTGAATGGGTAATTTCTTTAGCAATCTTCTTTATTTCTTCTTCCTGAGTTTCACCTAAGGCCTCTAGCTCTGTAATGACCTGATTGCTATCAATATTTTCTTTTCCCATTAATTCTTCCAATAAAGTATCTGGTCTATATTTTATGTTTTTAATTTGCTCTTGGCGGCGCTCTTTAAGAGAGGCTACCTCATTTTTTAAGCTGCGTTCTTCGTCCCTAATTTTATCTTCAACTTGCCTATATTTTCTAGTTTGAAATATTTCCCCTAAAATCTTTTGTCTTTCTTCACTTTTTGCCACTAAAAGCTTTCTAAATTGACCTTGGGGAATAATAATAACTTGCCTAAATTGGTCTGAATCAAAACCAATAATCTCAATAATCTTATCTTTTACATCGGTTACACCTGATGCAAGGAGCTCTGGATCGCCTTCTCCTAATTGATACAGCCAGCCATCTGGTTTATGATCTGTAAAGC
>CAYRAL010000044.1:0-4508 GCA_964422235.1 uncultured Candidatus Epulonipiscium sp.
CCCCCTGTCTGCCAGACAGGTGCGCTCCCGCTGCGCCACGCCCCCTTAGTACACATTATAGTATACACCATTTTACAAAATTAGCAAGGGGAAAAACTTGGGGACTGTCCCTGCCCACATAAGTAGGGACAGTCCCCAAGTTCTGTCCCACGAAAGGAGCAAAGAAAATGTCACTTCAACTAGTCATAGGCCGGGGAGGCAGTGGAAAGACCACATACTGCCACCAGCAAATAAAGGAGGCTCTTAGGCAAGATGCTAAAGAGTCACTCATCATGATTGTGCCCGAACAGTTTAATCTTCAAACCCAAGAATCCCTAGCATACCGAATCCATCCAGGGCTTTTAAAGGTGGAAGTTCAGAGTTTCAAGAACCTTGCCCTACGTATATTTGGTGAATTAGGTGGCCCACAGGAACCCATTGTTGATGATTTGGGTAGGCTCATGATCCTACGTAAGGTTATAGAAGAGAATCAAAAAGAATTAGTTTTATTTAACAAATCAGGAAGACAAACAGGATTTATGGAATGCCTCAATCGTTTAATCACAGAATTTGAGCAGTATCTTATTACACCTGAAGTATTAGATGAGCTTTATAATAAGTCCGCGGCATCTCCAGCACTGCAAAGAAAGCTTCGTGATATAAAAGTAATCTACTTAGGGTTTATGGATTATATAGAAAAAAGATTTTTAACCAGTGAGCAAACCATAGATCTACTCATTGATAAAGTAAAGGATTCATCTTACCTAAAAGGAGCCCATATATGGATGGATGGGTTTTATGGATTTAGCCCCCAGCAGTATGAACTAATCACAGAGTTACTTAAGTGGGCAGGCACTGTTACCATAACACTGCCTCTAGAAAGTGCCCCTAGTCCTATAGAAGCCCTTAACGAAAACAATCCCTTTTATGAGGCTCAAAAAGCATTTCAAAAGCTATATGCTAATGCCAAAGAACAGGGTGTAGAGATAAAGAACACCATTGTAATAGAAGCGCAGGACCTTGATGAAATGGACCAGGAGTGCCGTGAATTATGCCACCTAGAAAGAGAATATTTAAAGCACCAGCCTAAACCATATAAAAATAAAGCAATAGATATATGGATTGATGAATTTTCTAACCAATACGAAGAAATAGAGGCCTTAGCAAGAAGGATTATTTCTCTTGTTAGGGATGAAGATTATAGATATAAGGATATAGCCGTTGTAGCAGGCAGTTTAGATTCTTATGAAGGAATGATCAAGGGTATCTTTGAGGAATATGAAATACCATGCTTTATCGATGAAAAAAGAAATATAAGTACCCATGCCCTTGTAGAACTCATTAAAGGAATTCTGGATGTGGTTAATACAAATTGGTCCTATAATGCCATCTGCCGGGTTTTAAAAACAGGTTTATTTCCTATAGAACAAACTGAAATAGACCTTTTAGAAAATTATATACTTGCCTTTGGCATCAGAGGCAAAAAAATGTGGCTACAAGAAGAAGCCTGGGCCTATGAAAACATAACACATCACCCTGAAGATACAAAAACATATGTTTTAGACAAACAAAGTCAAATTAATGAGATTAGGATTAAAGTAGGATCCTATTTAATTGCCGTCCAAAATAAACTTAGAAGCAAAAAGAAACAAAATAAGCCAACCATCAGACAAATGAGTATTGCTATTTATGAATTTTTAGAAGAGATAAAAGTAGAAGAGCAGATTAATAACTGGATAGAAGAAGCTAAAGAAAACCAAGAATTATCCCTAGAAAAAGAACATAGTCAAATATGGGATCGGGTAAAAGAAATATTTGAACGTATGGTTGATATTTTAGGTGATGAGCTTGTACTAACTAGCCTTTATGCCAAAATTCTAGAATCAGCTTTTGGAACAGTAAAAATGGGAATGATTCCTCCTGCAAGAGACCAGGTTATTATAGGTGATATAGAACGCTCACGTATTCATCAGGTTCGAGCATTATTTATGATTGGAACCAATGATGGAATGATTCCTAAGATTGAGAATGGCCCTGAGATTTTTTCGGATATGGATAAGATGAGAATAGAAGAAACAGATATAGAAATAGTGGCTAGTTCAAGAGCTCAGACATTTGAGAGTCAATTTCTTGTTTATTTAGCCATTACGAAACCTAAAGAGCGTCTAATTGTAAGTTGCTCTCTTGCAGATGAGGTGGGCAAATCCATGCGTCCTTCTATTGTCATGCATAGACTTAAAAAAATATTCCCAGAAAGGGGGCTGCATAGGGAACATGAATTTTTAAGTAATATTCATCATCCAGTTCCAACCTTTGGATATGTAGGCCAAAAAATGAGGGAACAATTAGATGGTAGAAAAGGCCCAGATAGCTGGAAGGATATTGCAAGTTGGTATATGGATCAGGAAGATTGGAGAAGCAAAATAGATAGAGCTGTGGATTATCTTTTTTATACAAACCAGCAGCACTACCTAGACAAGGACACAGCCAAAATAATGTATGACAATCCTTTATACTCTAGTGTATCTAAACTAGAGACCTTTAGACAATGTGCATTTTGTTATTTTATTAAATATGGTATAAAGGCAGAGGAGCGGAGATTATTTCAGTTTAATGCCATGGATCTTGGGATATTATTTCATAAAGCTTTAGAAGAATATCCTATCAGGTTAGAGAAAGAAAACCTTGGCTGGAGAGATGTAAGTAATGAGCAAATAGATAGGTATGTGGAAGAAGTTGTCCAGGAAGTAGTTGTTCAGTATGGTGGAAGTATGGGTAGACCGACTGCCCAGAATAAATACAAAATACAACAAATAAAAAGCATGACAAAACGGGCTGTAACTGTTCTAACAGACCAAATTAAAAAAGGCGAGTTTAATCCTAAAGAATATGAAGTGGAATTTGGCCAAGGGCAGTTCCCACCAATTGTTATTAATATAGACAATAACCGCAAAATGCTTCTGACAGGAACCATAGACAGGGTAGATGTTTATGAGTTAGAAAATGAAGAATTTATAAAGATACTAGACTATAAATCAGGCAAAAAAGCCTTTGATTTAATGGAAGTTTATTATGGCTTACAACTTCAACTCCTACTATATTTAGATGCTTATTTAAAAATCAGCACAGAAAACTTACCAGCAGGGGTATTTTATTTCCATATAGACAATCCTATTATTGAATACAAAGTAGGCATGAGCTCAGAAGATATTGAAAAAGAACGGGCTAAAAGATTTAAGCTTTCAGGTCTTTTATTAGAAGACGTAGACATTGCTAAAGCATTAGAGAAGGATGCTAAGGGGGAAGTAATCCCTGCATCCCTTAAGCAAAATGGGGATTTTAGCGCCACATCATCAGTTGCAACAGATGAACAGTTTGATCTTTTAAGAGAGCATATTGTCGAGACCATTAGAGAACTGGGGAAGGAAATTCTAAATGGAAAGGTAAGTGCACTTCCATATCAATTAGATAATAAACAGCCCTGTGAGTACTGCAAGTACTTATCTATTTGTCAGTTTGATGTTACTCAAAAAGATAATGAATATGAAAAATTAGAGAAACTTAAAAAAGAACAGATATGGGCAAAATTAAATGAAAAGAAAGGGGGAGAGTAATCATGTCAACTAAATGGACACTAGAGCAAGAAGCAGCCATTGATGTAAGAGATAGAAACATACTTGTTTCTGCCGCTGCAGGTTCAGGAAAAACAGCAGTACTGGTTCAAAGGATTATTGAGCGAATATCTGATGCAAGAAAACCAGTAGACATTGATAGACTCCTAATCGTAACCTTTACAAATGCCGCAGCCTTAGAAATGAAAGAGCGGATAGGAGATGGCATATCTAAAAAGCTAGAAGAAGATCCTACTAGTATCCATCTTCAAAGGCAATTACATCTCCTTCAACGGTCTTCTATTTCAACCATTCATTCATTTTGTCTAAAGGTCATTCGCAATTATTTCCACCAAATTGACTTAGACCCAGCCTTTAGAATAGGGAATGAAGCAGAACTCAACCTTATTAAAGGAGAAACCCTAGAAGAAGTCCTAGAAGAGTTGTTTGACTCAGGAAGACAGGATTTTCTAGAACTAGTAGAAAGCTACACCACCCCTAAAAGCACAAAACAACTAGAAGAAATGATTCTCCAAATGCATACATTCTCCCAGAGCACAACTTGGCCAGAAAGATGGTTAAATAAAGCCGTCCAAGAACTGGCCCAAGAATATAAATCCATAGAAGAAACCAAGTGGGCACCCATTATCCGGGAAAATATAAGCAGCAAGATAGAAGGAGCAATTGCCATAGCAGAAAATGCTCTCACTCTCTGCCACGCCTCCAACGGACCAGGCCACTACGAACCCATGCTAGTGAGTGACCTAGACCAACTAAGGGGGCTGGCCTCTGACTCTGGTCTACTCCAACTTCTCCAAGGAATCTCCGCCATCAAATTCCAAAGGCTATCGGGAAAGAAATACGAATGCGACCCAGATCTCAAGGAAGAAGTCAAAGACCTTAGAAATAATGGGATCA
>CAYRAL010000044.1:4518-8599 GCA_964422235.1 uncultured Candidatus Epulonipiscium sp.
CTCCAACGGACCAGGCCACTACGAACCCATGCTCCAAAGTGACCTAGACCAGCTAAGGGGCCTGTCCCCTGGCTCTACCCCTAGCCTACTTCATCTCATCCAAGGAATCTCCACCATCAAATTCCAAAGGCTATCCGGAAAGAAATACGAATGTGACCCAGACCTCAAGGAAGAAGTCAAAGACCTTAGAAATAATGGTGTCAAAAAAATCATCGATACCATCAAAAAGGATTTTGAACTTCGATCAGAAGAAGAACTCTTGCAAGATATCCACCATACTTCTAGAGTGATGAAGATGCTGGTAGAAGTTGCTGGGCTATTTAGTCACAAATACCAAGAAGCAAAAGCCCTAAAATCCATTGTTGATTACAATGACCTAGAGCACTATTGTCTAGATATCTTACTAGATAAAGAGAGTAAAGATGGGCATATTATTCCTTCTATTGTTGCTAAGGAATTACAAGAATTCTACGAAGAAATCTATATAGATGAGTATCAAGATAGTAATATTGTTCAAGAAACCATGTTAAAAGTTATCTCAAGAAATGACACTAACAGATTTATGGTAGGTGATATCAAGCAAAGTATCTACCGATTTAGACTGGCTAACCCTCTCTTATTTATAGAGAAACATGATCAATATGAAAAACATCATCATAATGAAAATCTGGGAGATCAGATTTATATTGATCTTGTAAAAAACTTTCGTAGTAGGGGAAATGTCTTAGATGGGATTAACTTTATTTTTGATCAAGTAATGAGCAGGAAGGTTGGGGAAGTTGAATATGATGAGAGCGCTGCACTTTATACAGGAGCCTCTTACCCAGAACCCAAAGAGGAAGAAATAAAAGTAGGCGGACCTATTGAACTTCATATTGTTTCCAATAGTGCTAGTGAGGAAAATGAAGAAAAAGACGAGCTTTTAGATGAGTTAAATAAAAGAGAAGCTGAAACCATGCTTGTAGCAGATATGGTGAAAAAAATCCTAGATGGTGAGAAGGCACCAACCCATGTCTATGATCGAAAATTAGATGGATACCGTAAAATAGAGCCTAAAGATATTGTCATCCTTCTTAGAACCACTGTAAATGCAGCGCAAAATTACCTAGAGGCTCTTTTAAATCTTGGAATAGGTGCCTTTGCAGACGTTGCAACAGGTTATTTTGAGACCATAGAAATCCAAACAGTTATTGCACTACTTAGTATTATTGACAACCCTATACAAGATATCCCCTTGTTAACAGTCTTAAGATCTCCTATTGTAGGGCTATCATTAGATGAGCTAGGAATTATTAGAAAATCACAAAAGCAAGGTTCCTATTATGAAGCACTTCAGGGATATATCATACAAGCAGAAGTTTTGGAGAATGAAAGAGATCAGCTTTTACAAAAGCTCAAAGGCTTTATAGGAAAATTAGGCAAGTACAGAAATTGGGCAATTAACTTTCCAATGGATGAGCTTATTTCCAAGTTATTTATAGATACAGGTTACTACCAATATGTAGGAATGCTAGCAACAGGACCTCAAAAGCAAGCAAACCTTCGAATTTTAAAGAAACATGCGGCTGAATTTGAAGCTAGTAGCTTTACAGGCTTGTTTAATTTTATGAATTATATAGATCGGGTTCAAAAAACATCAGGTGATTTTGCAGAAGCAAAAACAGTAGGTGAAAATGAAAATCTAGTCAGAATCATGAGTATCCACAAAAGCAAAGGCCTTGAGTTTCCAGTCGTGTTTTTATCTACAACCGATAAGAAATTTAATAATCAAGACCTACGAAACCCTGTATTATTCCACCAAGAATATGGGCTAGGGGCTAAACATATCGATGTAGAAGAGAGGGTTGTTTACAATACCTTCCCTCGTATAGCTATTAGCCAACAAATAAAAGCAGAAAACATCTCAGAAGAAATGAGAGTTTTATATGTAGCATTAACCAGAGCGAAAGAAAAGTTAATACTAACAGGCAGTGTGGATAACTTTGAAAAAACAGCAAAGAGCTGGGGACAAACTTTAAACAGAAAAACAAAGCCAGTTGGAACATACGCTGCAATGAATGTAAATAGCTATTTAGACTGGATTGGTATGGCCTTTATGAGCCACCCTGATGCAGGAGAAATTAGACAAATGATTCAAGGGGGAGAGCAAGGTTATATGGTTGAGAATGAAAAATCTAAATGGACCTTTAACCTATGGAATAAGGCTCAAATTCCCCTGTATAAAGAAGCAGAAATAGATGAAATACAAACAAGAAAAGATGAGCTTTTTAACTGGGATACAGATATAGTTTATAGTGATTATAAGGAGGAAATAGAAAGGAGACTTAACTGGGAATATAAGTTTAAAGAAGCAACAAAGCTCCCAGTTAAGATGACCGTAAGTGAAATTAAACAAAGATGGACATCTCATGATCAAGATTCTGAAATCCTTAGTTATGCAAAAGAAAAACCTGCAAATCGTCCGGCCTTTATGGAAGTAACACAAAAGATTAGTCCTACTCAGAGAGGTACCATCATCCATAATGTGCTACAGCATTTAGATTTAGAAAACTGCAAGGATACAAAGAGTGTCAGTGAGCAGATTAAACAAATGATTGTAAAGGGTAAAGTAGAAAGTAGGGTTTTAGAACTGATTGATTTGAATAGGCTAATAGATTTTGCAAATAGCCCTATTGTAGCTAGAATGAAAAACTCAAAAGAAGTGTATAAAGAGCAGCAGTTTGTGTTTCTGATGAATGCCAAAGAGATTGTCCCAAGTTTTAAAGAGGCATCCTACGAAGAGGAGATTATGGTGCAAGGAGTCATAGACTGTTTCTTTGAGGAAGAAGATGGGTATGTTCTTGTAGACTATAAGACTGATTATCTTCCAACAGGAAGTAAGCGTGATGCTGCCATAGAACGAATTAAAGACAACTACAGAAAACAAATAGAGATTTATGGCAAGGCTATTGAAGATATTACGAAGAAAAAGGTAAGAGAAAGCTATTTGTATTTATATTCAGCTAATGAGTGGGTGTGCATGTCTAAATAAGTTTGACTAATTAGACACGAAATAGTACAATTATATCAATATTATGACCTTTTGATCATTACATGAATTAAATGGTATATTATATTGTTGTTTATTTATACTTAGGAATAGGTGATGATATCTGGGATGATGCAGTTCATAAAATTAACAGTTGAAAAATATAATAGTTTATTGCAAGCTGATAAGCTATTATGAATATTTATAAATACGGATTTGGGTAAAAAGGTACTTTAGACTAACTATCTAAAGTACCTTTTTATACAAAGGATTAACAGCAAGATAGATTGAAGGGGGATTTTTTAGCTGTATAATATAATATTTAGGGAAAGTTACAACTCATGTATTAAAACACTACATCTCAGACAAAATCTATTGTAAGAAATAGATATATATACTATGGTTAAGTTTGGTTTAAATAATAGAGGGGGATGAATTATAATGTTTGAAGAATTAAGTACAAATGAAATGCAGGAAATTAATGCTGGAGGCGTAACGGGGTTAGTGGTTGGGCTAGTTCTGACATTGATAGGTTTGGTAAGTTGCTCAAATAGTCATTAAGAATAAGACATAATTTGTAGTTATGGATTCATATAAATTATAAGAATACTCCTTAAGGTAATTTGCGTAAGACATTATCTTAAGGAGTATTAATGGTTATATTGCATATAAAATTATATATAGCTAGAATGGTGAGCTGGACCCAAGCTGTTAAACGGGTAATATGAAATTGTAGGATGCCTACATAAAATAAAGATGAGGAGTGTGAGAAGATGATGTATGTAAATGGTAAAAAGCAGATCTTTATTATAACCTTATTATTGTTAATTGATCAAGGAGTTAAGCTTATTATATTTAATAAGCTTAATCATTTAATGGGTGTATGTACCCCTATAAATACTTTTCTTAAGATTCATCCTTTGTTTAATGAAAATGTAAATTGGATAAATGATACGTGGGATTTAGGGATAACAAGCAAAGCTTATATTATGTTTGCATTAGCAGCATTGATGTTTTTTACATACTTAATCTATTATTATAAGTTTCAAATAT
>CAYRAL010000045.1:0-8395 GCA_964422235.1 uncultured Candidatus Epulonipiscium sp.
TCTTTTTGTAAGCATATGTAGCAACCCCGTGAATTTCAGGGTTGCTTTTGTGTGGTCAAAAAGGAGAGATTGAGAATGGAAAATGAAAAAAACAAGCTTTTTAGTACGCAAAACTTAATAAGGATGGGGCTTTTAAGTGCTATTTCCGTATTGCTTATGCAATTTGATTTTAGTGTACCCCTGCTATTTCCAAGCTTTTTAAAGGTAGACTTAGGTGAAGTGCCTGCCATTGTAGGTATATTAGCAGTACATCCCCTAGCAGGTCTAGTCATACCACTGATTAAAATCTTAATAGATTCATTGATTTTTGGTAGCATAACAGGGTATGTTGGAGAAGCTTCAAATCTTATAATAAGTATCGCCTACTTAACACCGCTTATGATTATTACAAGAAAAAATAAAAGTTTTAAAGCGACTGCAGTAGGACTTACATTAGGGATTGTGACGACGACAATAGTGGGTTGTATTAGTAATTACTTTATTATACTTCCACTATATGCAAAGATTTTTATGCCATTAGAGGTAATCATTGGTATGGGAGAAAAAATAAACCCAGCTATTACAGGTATGGAATCATTTGTATACTTAATAATTGCACCATTTAATATATTTAAATCACTGATTATATCAGTCGTATCCGTAACTGTCGTTAAGGCAATCCTACCAGCAATGAGAATATTAAGATCAAGCCGAGCATAGATATTTGTAATAAAAAATGCAACCATCCAAAAGTGATGGTTGCATTTTTATGATACTAAACAAGTCGGGGATTAGAAGAGCGTTCAAAGTAACCTTTGGGATGTTTGCAAGCAGGGCAAACAGCAGGAGAATCAGTTCCTGTATGGATATAGCCGCAGTTTAGGCATCGCCAATTTTCATCTGATGCATTTTTATATAAAGTTTCATCTTTAAGGTCATGGTAAAGAGATAAATAGTGTTTTTCATGAAGTTTTTCAACTTCAATGATGTGACGAAAAGCAAATGCCACTTCTGGAAAGCCTTCCTCTTCTGCAGTGGCTAAAAATTTAGGGTATGCATTGTCCCATTCTTCTTTTTCTCCTGCAGCGGCATATTGTAAATTCTCTAGGGTTGAGCCTAATCCGATTGGGTACTCTGAATCTACAAATATTTCAGAGTGACCAAGTCCCTGAATTAAAAGATCATAAAATACCTTAGCATGAGCACGCTCATTATCGGCGGTCTCAGTAAAAACCTTTGAAATTTGATTATAGCCTTCCTTTCTTGCAATAGATGCGTAGAAAACATAGCGATTACGTGCCTGTGACTCGCCTGCAAATGCAGCAGCTAAATTTTTTGCCGTCTGTGTACCTTCTAAACTTTTCATTATAGCCTCCAATTACTATAGTTTCGATTATAATAAGTTCAATCACTATAGCTTTATTTAATTTGTTGTCTAAGGTAAAGTATGTAACAATTTATATAAATTATACATAATAAGTAATAATCTTGTTCTGGTATTATATTGACAAAGAATATTGTATAATACTAATGTAAAGTAAAAAGGATCGTGAAAGGAAAAACAAATGAAAGTATATGAGAGTTATAGTGAAGAGAGTACGGTAGATTTTGCTAAGGCCTTAGGGAAGAATGCTAGACAAGGAGAAATATATTGTTTAATAGGAGATTTAGGTGTTGGTAAAACTGTTTTTTCTAAGGGGTTTGCAATAGGTATGGGCATTGATGAACATATTACAAGTCCAACATTTACCATTGTGCATGAATATGAAGGAAGGCTTCCTTTGTATCATTTTGATGTATATAGAATTAGTGATGAGTATGAAATGGATGAAATAGGATATGAGGAATATTTTTATGGAGAGGGCGTATGCCTAATTGAATGGGCAAATATTATTCCGGATATTATCCCAGAGTTTGCCGCATATATTACAATAGAAAAAGACCTAGAAAAAGGCTTTGATTATAGAAAAATCACTATAAAGGAGGGTGAAGACATATGAAAATATTAGCCATTGACGGATCGGGCTTAGCAGCTAGTGTAGCTATATTAGAAGATGAAAAACTAGTGGCAGAATACACTATTAACTATAAATTAACCCATTCACACACATTGATGCCTATGATTAATGAAATTTGTAATATGGTAAAAGAAGACTTGTCTACTATAGATGCCATAGGTGTGACCAGCGGACCAGGATCTTTTACGGGACTAAGGATTAGTGCAGGTACAGCAAAGGGTATGGCTCTGGGGTTAGATATTCCTATTGTAGGCATACCGACATTAGATGCTATAGCAAATAATATTCCATATACACATCATATTATTTGTCCAATCATGGATGCCCGCAGAAACCATGTCTATACAGCCTTATATAAGTGGGAAAATGAAATATTAGTGAGACTGACAGACCACCTAGTGATTCCAATAGATGATGTAATCAAAATGGCAAAAGACCATACTGAAAAAGTAATATTTATGGGTGATGGAATTGATGTTTACAAAGAAAGCATATCTAGTTCCTTAGGCGACCAAGCATACTTTGCTCCCCCATCCCTAAGATTACAACGAGCATCTACTATTGCCATATTGGCTATGGCAGAGTTTAAGGCGGGCAATACCATATCTCACATGGACTTTGCCCCAACCTATCTTAGACCATCCCAGGCCGAGCGGGAGTATAAAATGAAACTTAATTTAGATAAAGAAAGACAGAAGGAGTAAGAGTATGGTTTCAATCTTACCACTTACAATGGACTATATAGCTGAGGTATACCAACTAGAAAAGGCAAGCTTTTCAGAACCTTGGTCAGAAATGACTTTTATAAAAGAATTAGAAAATCCCCAGGCCCATTACTTTGTTGCAATGGAGGATGAAAAGATCGTAGGATATGCGGGAATGGTCCTTATATTAGACGAAGGACATATTATGAATATAGCAGTAGATAAACTTCAAAGGGGAAGGGGAATAGGTAAGGAACTTGTTAGGCAACTTATAGACAAAGCACGTGGACTAGAGATGATCGGATTAACCTTAGAAGTAAGAGCTGGCAATATAGCAGCAATTAATTTATACGAATCCTTTGGATTTGTCAGTGTAGGCGAAAGAAAAAACTACTACCACTACCCAAGGGAAGATGCCACAATCATGTGGAACTTTTTTTAACGGTATTAAATCCTTTACTCATTATGTCGATTATTCATTTTTTTTGGAAATAATCAACCCTCTAATGAATAGACTATAGTGAGGAGGGAAGCAATATGGAAAAGATTAAAGAACTAACATGGGAACAACTTGAGAGTGCATACCCGCCTTCTGATTTCTCATTCAAAACAACGGATGATTTAGAAGAACTTGATGAAATAATTGGTCAAGAAAGAGCGAAGAAAGCAATGGAATTTGGCCTTTGCGTGAAAGCAGATGGGTATAACATCTATATGTCAGGCCAGCCGGGAATGGGTAAAACCACTTTTGCAAAAGCATATGCACAAAGAGCGGCTAATGAAAACCAGGGGGCAAGTGACTGGTGTTATGTTTATAATTTTAGGGAAAAAAGAGTTCCTAAGGCACTACGTTTTGATGCAGGAGATGGTAGAAGGTTTAAAGATGATATGAATGAGCTAATAGCATATCTAGCAAAGGAAATAACTTATATATACCAAACAAAAGATTTTGAAAATAAAAAAAGAAAGATCTTAAATGAATACAAAAAAGAGGAAGAATTATATATAGAAGAGTTAAAGAAACATGCTAAAGCCTTAGGGTTTTTATTTAAAATGTCAGAAGAAGGGATAGCATTTGCACCATTAGATGAGCAGGGAAGTCCGATAACTGAGCAGATGTTTGATGAGTTAGAGATAAAACAACAAATAAAAATTGAAAATGGATCTAAATTATTACAGGATATGGCAGTGAAAATAATTAGGGATATTAATGAGGCAGAACAGGTAGGCGTACAGCGACTTGAAGATTTGAAATATCAAACGGGTCTTATAAGTGTCGGCTACTACATTAAAATATTGAAAGAAAAATATTCAGGATATGAGGATCTACTAGAATATTTAGAGGACTTGCAAGAAGATATACTAGATCACCTTGAAATCTTTATAGAGGATAAGGAAAGGGAGCAGCAACCAGTTATTCGCTTATTACCTTGGTCAGAAGAAGATAGGGTTAAAAAGTTAGTAAGGAAGTATGATGTTAATCTGTTGGTGGATAATGGTGGTTATCTTGGCCTACCTGTTATTATGGGCTATAATCCGGCATATAATAACATAATAGGCGAACTAGAATACGATAATGAATTTGGCTCTTTATCAACAGATTATATGAAAATTAAGCCAGGGTTGTTTCACAAGGCAAATGGCGGCTATTTAATCTTACAAGCAGAGGAAGTTTTAACCAATCACGAGACCTGGAGTGCTATAAAGCAGGTTCTAAAGACAAAACAGCTTTATATTGAAAACCCTCGTGGAATGAGTGTAATGACAGTTGCTTCATTAAAACCAGAACCAATTCCTATATCCGTAAAAGTAATTTTAATAGGAAGTCTTAATATATATCATCTCTTATATGAAGGGGATTCAGACTTTAAGAAACTTTTTAAAGTAAGGGCGGATTTTGATAGAGAAATGCTTAGTACTCAAAGTAATATAAATCTTCTAGCAAGATTTATTAAAACAATTGCTAAAGAAAAACTTCTTCTACCATTTTCAGCAGGGGCTGTCAGAGAGATACTCAGATATGCTGCAAGGCATGTAGAAAATCAAAAAAAGATTACAACGGAATTTAGTTGGATTAGCAATATTATTATTGAAGCCAGTACAGTTGCTAGCCTAAAGGGAGCTAAAGTTGTGGACCAAGAGCATGTTAAGTTAGCAATAGAAGAAAAAAGATATAGGATAGGACGCTATGAAGAAAAATTAGAAGAGCAGATTCTAGATAATACAATTATGATTCAAACAAGGGGAAGTAATATAGGCCAAATCAATGCTCTTACTGTGCGGGATACAGGTGAGTACCGTTTTGGTCAACCAATAAAAATTACAGCCACCACCTATAAAGGTATAAGAGGAATTATAAACATTGAAAAAGAAGCTAAATTAAGTGGCCCCATCCACACAAAAGGAACCCAAGTAATTGAGGGATATTTAGGCCAGACATATGGCCAAAAATTTCCACTATCTATCACTTGCAGTATTTGTTTTGAGCAAAGTTATAGTAAAATAGATGGAGATAGTGCCTCAAGTGCTGAATTATACAGTATTTTATCAAGCCTCTCAGGTATTCCTATAAAACAAAATCTTGCAGTAACGGGTTCAATCAATCAGTATGGAATAATCCAAGCAGTAGGCGGTGTAACCCATAAAATTGAAGGTTTTTTTGAGATTTGTAGCAAGCGAGGACTAACGGGAGATCAAGGTGTCATAATACCTGAGCAGAATATACAGGATCTGGTATTAAACAATGACGTGATGGAAGCGATCAAAAAGAAACAATTTCATATTTATGCTATATCTACAGTGGAAGATGGATTAAATCTTTTAACAGGAAAGCCTTATGAAGAAATAAAAGAAAAGGTAGAGGCTAAGCTAAAAGGATTTAATACAAGTCAAAATAAAAACTAGGTAAGTTCCATATCTAAGGGTATCTTTAGATATGGAATTTTCGTATTAGTGTTTCAACTACTTACAAATGATGTTACAATAGGGATAGAAGGGATAAAATAGATACCATGTAACATAAGGAGCTAAATAATGAATAAGATATTGGACTTTGAAATGCCCAAAAAGCTAGAGTTACTAAGAGTGGCCCTAGAGCAAATTCAAGATTGGTTAGTTGTTACAGATATAGATGGAACAATATTGTATGTTAATGAGCAAGTAGGAAAAACATCAGGATATAGTAAAAATGAGATTATAGGACAAAATCCTTCTATTTGGCAATCAGGTGAATCCACAAAAGAAACATATAAGTCTTTGTGGGATGCAATTTTAAGTGGAAAGCCTTATTATAGTGTCATTTCAAATAGGCGCAAAAACGGAGAGGTTTTTTATTTAGCAAACACTATCTCACCAGTGAATGGTGAAGATGGTAAGATACAGTATTTTGTATCTACTGCAAAAGATATAACAAAAAACTTTGAACTACAAGAACAGCTGAATAATATTATACATTATGATAGCTTGACACAATTACCGAACCGAACATCTTTTATTAAAGATATACAAGAGATGGTATGTCCTACTAGCCAATCAGCAATCTTAGCCATTAGTATTAAAAAGATAAATATTGTGAATAATACATATGGGTTTATTTATGGAGATCAAATTATTAAGAAGGTAGCCGACAAAATTAGCAAAACCTTAAATAAGGATTATATATTTTCCCGTATAGAGAGTCACGTATTTGCAATATTAGTGCCAAGGTTTGAAAATGTATCTGAGATTGTATCCTTGATTAATAAAATCGAACAAACAGTCGGCAATCACATGACATTAAAGGGCCAGGAGCTATATATAGAATTATCAACAGGTGTGGGGGTATCCCCAACGGATGCAACAAATGGAATAGGCCTTCTTTCAAAGGCTCAAACAGCACTTGATAAAGTACACGTAGACAATAATCCCCATACTTATGGATTTTACTCACAAGAGATGGACCTGGAAGCGCAAATACAGTTGCAGGTAGAGAATGATGTTTACAGGGCCTATGAAAATGATGAGTTTATCCCATATTTTCAGCCATTTATAGATATTAAAACTGGAGAAATTTGTGGATTTGAGGCTTTGATGCGAAGGGAAAACTCAAAGGGCGAGATTATTTTGCCAAGCCAATTTATAGGTATATTAGAACAAATGGGATTAATAGAAAAGATAGAGTTGGTATTTATAGAAAAAGTATGTGAACAAATACGAAAATGGATGATTGACGGGGAAAAAATTGTTCCAGTAGCCATTAATATATCGCCCTTACACTTTAAGAACAAAAACTTAGTAAAAAAGATTATAAATATCGTCAATAAAGCTAACATACCAAGAGAATTAATTACAATTGAAATTATTGAATCTATGTTTATCGAAGATCATGAACTTGCAAAGTCTATCTTAAAAGAATTAAAAGAGGCGGGTTTTACAATAGCCATTGATGATTTTGGGACAGGGTACTCATCCTTAAGTTATCTTAAAGAGTTCAATGCAGACCATCTCAAAATCGATATATCCTTTATAGAAGAAATTGTAACCAATAAGGGAGATCGAGCAATTGTTAAGGCTATTATTGCAATGGCTAAGGCACTGAATCTTAAAACAGTCGCTGAAGGAATTGAAACAGGGCAGCAACTTGAGATAATAGATGAACTGGGGTGTGACATAGGACAAGGGCATTATTGGGGAGTCCCAATGCCAGCTAATGAAATTGCTATAAAATACTTATAAACTCAAAAGTTAGGTAATTATATTAAATTAGTTAAAACAAAGGAGTAAATTTTAGTGACCAATATAGAGGGAAAGACACTTGTAGCGTTAAGACAAATAGCAAAGGAAAAAGGGCTCAAAGGAATATCGGGATATAAAAAGTCGGATTTAATTGAAGCCATACAGAACATAACACAATTGGAGTCGAAAGAATTAGAGCCAAAAGGATTAGATAAAGAAGAAGCAGAAGATGAAAAAATAAAAAAGCACTATGATCGGGCACCAGGCGAAGGGATTTTGGAAGTTATGCCAGATGGCTATGGTTTTTTAAGACCTAATAACTATATGCGCAGTGAAAGCGATATTTATCTCTCCAATTCTCAAATACGAAGATTTAACCTAAAAACAGGTGACTGGGTTGAAGGGGATATGAGACTTCCAAGAGCCAACGAGAAATTTGGGGCACTACTATATGTTCATAAAGTAAATGGTGATCCGCCAGAGGTGGCTCGTAGACGCCCTCGTTTCGAAACATTAACGCCTATCTTTCCCTTAAAAAAGCTTCATTTAGAATTTGATCAAAAACAACTTTCATCCCGCTTAATCGATCTAATAGCCCCTGTTGGAAAAGGGCAAAGAGGATTGATTGTAGCGCCTCCTAAAGCTGGTAAAACAGTTCTTATCAAGCAGGTTGCCAATGCCATTACCCATAATCATGATGAAATATCTTTAATTGTACTCTTAATTGATGAAAGACCAGAGGAAGTTACAGATATTAGAAGATCTATTGAAGGAACAAATGTAGAAGTTGTAGCATCTACATTTGATGAAGAACCAGAGCATCATAAAAGAGTTGCTGAAATGGTCTTAGAGCGCGCAAAGTGTATGGTAGAACAAGGTAAAGATCTTGTCATACTACTAGATAGTATTACCAGACTAGCCAGGGCCTATAACCTAACAGTTCCACCAAGCGGAAGAACACTATCGGGGGGATTAGATCCA
>CAYRAL010000046.1:0-8373 GCA_964422235.1 uncultured Candidatus Epulonipiscium sp.
ATAAATCTAAAGCAAGAGAAATGATGATCAAAGCGGGTGTTCCAGTTGTACCAGGATCCCAAGGTGTTATTGATAATATGGATAGATCCAGGGAAATAGCCCTTGAAATAGGCTATCCGGTTATTATTAAAGCATCATCAGGCGGTGGTGGTAGAGGAATGCGTGTTGTATGGAATGAGTCAGAACTTGAGAAAGCCATTGCTGCTGCCAAGGCAGAATCTAAAGGCGCTTTTGGAGATGATGCTGTTTACATGGAAAAATATATTGTAAATCCGCGTCATATTGAATTTCAAATTATAGGTGATGAGCATGGTAATATTGTTCACTTAGGTGAGCGGGATTGCTCTCTTCAAAGAAGACACCAAAAAATGATTGAAGAAGCACCTTCACCTGTTATAACCCAGGAACAACGTGTAGCCATGGGAAAAGATGCCGTCAAGGCAGCGGAGGCAGTTGACTATTCTAATGCAGGAACTATTGAGTTTATTATGGACCATGATGGTAATTATTATTTTATTGAAATGAATACCAGAATTCAAGTAGAGCATCCAGTAACAGAAATGGTTACAGGAATGGACTTAGTGAGAGAACAAATTAGGGTAGCGGCTGGTAAAAGGTTATCATTTACGCAAGATGATATACATATTACAGGCCACTCCATTGAGTGTAGAATAAATGCAGAGAACCCAACATTTAACTTTAGGCCGTGTGCCGGAACCATATCAGGACTTCATCTTCCAGGAGGTCGTAATGTAAGAGTAGAAACCGCTATTTATGACGGATATTGTGTGCCTCACGCCTACGATTCTATGCTTGTAAAAATAATAACTTATGGTAAAGATAGGCAAGAAGCCATTAACGTTATGCGTAGAGCCCTAGGAGAGCTACAGATTGAGGGAATTGATACAAATATAGATTTTCAATATCAGCTTATTCATACGCCTCAATTTGAAACAGGAGATTTTGATACTTCTTTTATAGAAAGAGAATTAACATCGATTATGGAAGGTATGGAGGTTGATCAATAGTGCTCAATGGAATCTTTAGAAAGCCTAAGTATGCACAGATTAGAGGTAGAGCGCCGGAAAATGTGGATAAAAAACCAGAAGTACCAGTGGGTATGTGGATAAAATGTCCAGATTGTAAGGGTTCTATATACAGCCAGGATATTAAACATAATGATGGTATATGTCCAGTTTGTCATCATCATTTTCCTATTGCTCCAAGAACACGTATACACCAAATAATGGACAGAGGAAGTTGGCATGAACTAGATAAGAAAATGACTTCTGTTAATCCCTTAGGATATGATGCCTACGAAGAAAAATTAGAAATAGCTAAAGCCAAGACAAAGCAAAATGAAGCCATTATAACAGGAGTAGGTAAGATAGATGGCGTAAGAGTCGTTGTAGGTGTTATGGATAGCCGTTTTATGATGGGAAGTATGGGCTCAGTTGTTGGAGAAAAAATAACAAGGGCCATTGAATATGCTACAACTCATAAATTACCACTTATTTTATTTACAGCATCTGGTGGGGCTCGTATGCAAGAGGGAATTTTTTCTCTTATGCAAATGGCAAAAACTAGTGCAGCTCTGGCAAGGCACGATGATGCAGGATTGTTATATATAACCGTTTTAACAAATCCTACAACAGGTGGCGTAACAGCAAGTTTTGCTATGTTAGGAGATATTATTTTGGCAGAACCAAAGGCGCTTGTAGGATTTGCAGGACCTAGGGTTATAGAGCAGACCATCAAACAGAAGCTTCCTGATGGATTTCAAAAGTCTGAATTCTTACAAGAGCATGGTATGGTAGATACAATTGTTAAGCGTAAGAATATGCGAGGAACTCTTTCTACATTACTATCACTACATCAATATGGAAGAGGTGGCAATAATGAGTAAACTTAGTCCGTGGGATAAAGTCAAACTTGCACGTAAGCAAGAGCGTCCAAATGCTCAGTACTATATCAAGCAAATTTTTGATAATTTTATAGAACTTAGAGGAGATAGGGCTTTTGCAGATGATCACTCTATTATTGGTGGTATTGGTAAATTAGGTAATATTGCCGTAACGGTGATTGCTCAAAATAAGGGCATGAATACGAAAGAAAATATTGCAAATAACTTTGGTATGGCTCATCCGGAGGGATACCGCAAAGCCCTTCGCCTAATGAAACAAGCAGAAAAGTTTAATCGCCCAGTCATTTGTTTAATAGATACACCAGGGGCCTACTGTGGTTTAGAGGCAGAAGAAAGAGGGCAAGGAGAGGCCATTGCCCGGAATCTTTTAGAAATGTCCAGACTGCGTACGCCCATTATCTCTGGTATTATAGGAGAAGGTGGAAGCGGAGGAGCCCTTGCTTTAGGCGTTGCAGATAAAATTTTTATGCAAGAAAATACCATATACTCAATTTTATCTCCAGAGGGATTTGCCAGTATTCTTTGGAAAGATAGTTCAAGGGCAGAGGAAGCAGCCGGGGTAATGAAGATAATCGCCCAGGACCTATATGACTTTAAGATTATTGATGAAGTTGTAGAAGAACCAGTAGGCGGGGCACAAACAGACCCTGAGAAAGCAGCAAAACTACTGAAGGTGTACTTAACGCAACAGCTAGAAAAACTTGTCGTAATTTCTATAGATGAGCTTGTAGAAAGTCGCTATGAAAGATTTAGGGGATACGGTGAGTTTATATAAAAATTGAGGATAGTCCAAGTCTTGGGCTATCCTCAATTTTATATTTATTAAGGATCTATTTGTGTTATATTATATAAATAGATAGAATACTTAGTTTTAGCATGAGAGGGGTTGTATAGATGAAAGTCGGAATATTTAATGGTACGGTGGCTACAACAAATGGCTTGTATAGGGTAAGTGACTTAAGCATTAGCGAAGCTAAAGAACTTTTGCGTAACAATGGCTATGTATCTGCCATAGGCCATGAATCAACAGCTAAAATCATATCTGAGTTAATGGAAATGGATATACCCATGAACCGAATTGATTTTACTCAAATGGTAGGACAAAAAGCAGTCGTATTTAAATTAAATAGAAGGCCTAAAGAGGGAACTGTACTCTCAAGGGCTCAAGTAGAAGAGGTAGGATATTCCTTTAAGCTAATGGAGAGATTGGAGTAAGATAAATAGAATTATTGTGTTTGTAGAAGGTGAAAAAGTACATAGAGAGTAGCGTTATTAGTTTTAATAGGTTGGAATTTGAACAAGCAAGGCAGTAGTTTTTGGAAAAAACGGGCAGTTAATCATATAATATTGTCGATTTATGCAACAAAATAAAGCTCCCTACATAATATGAATAGAGATATAACTTATGTTTTAGGAGGGATTTGTATATGAATAGGTATGACTATGATTGTGACTGTGACTACGACTGGGATTCAGACTCAGAATATGATTATGAGCCTGATGATCAGTGGGAGGATAAAAAAGCCAATGATGATAGTTGTGGCGGTAAATGTGGGGGCAAATGTGTATGTATATGTCCAGGGCCACCAGGTCCTAGGGGACCTAGAGGGTGTACAGGATCAGTAGGTCCACAGGGACCACGAGGCCAGACAGGAGCAACAGGTGCGACAGGACCACGAGGCCAAACGGGCGCAACGGGAACAACCGGTGCGACAGGTCCAGCGGGAGCAACAGGCGCAAGGGGTGAAATGGGTGCAACAGGTCCAACGGGAGCAACAGGAGCAACGGGTGCAAGGGGTGTAGCAGGCCCAATAGGAGCTACAGGAGCCACAGGGGCTACAGGTGCAAGAGGAGCAACGGGCGCAACGGGAGCAGCAGGTGCAACAGGCCCACGGGGTGAAACGGGTGCAACAGGAGCAACAGGTATAGCGGGTGGAACAGGCCCAGCAGGCCCGACGGGTGCAACTGGTCCAGCAGGACCGGCAGGGATCCAAGGTCCGCAGGGTATTCAAGGGGCGACAGGTCCAGTGGGCCCAGTAGGTCCAGCTGGGCCTTCTGTTACTGAACAATCTATGTTTGCATCTAATCTTAGCGGGGGAACAATAAATGTGATAATAGGCGGTAGCCTAGTACCCCTACCAAGTCAGGACTTAGATGGATTTAGTTCAAATGCAGAAAGCACTATATTTACAGTACCGGCATCAGGAAGGTACTATGTAACTTACGATATTAATCTAACAACAAGTATTGCGCTAGTGGCCAAGGTACTTGTAAATGGTGTAGCAGTGCCAGCATCCATACGTAGTCCATTCATCGAAATATCCTATAATGCAAGTTTTATAACCACCTTACGAGCTGGGGCTAGCATTGCGTTGGAATTATCTGGTGTAACAGCAACATTGCCATTAGAAAATGGTGTAGGTGCGGCATTAACGGTTATCAGGTTATCCTAAAAAGATTAAGAGCTAAATTAGAATACCAAAGATAGAAATAAGCTGAGCCATAATAAGCTCAGCTTATTTTAATGTAATTTTTATAAAATTTTTTAATATGCTATATATAGTCATAAATATATTAAGGAGTGATCAATATATTATCTAATATTCAAGTAATCAGAGAATCTCTAGCATTGCATCTATTTTTTGCAAGGATTATGAAAGAACACGCATTTTTTTTAGAAACAGGATTTACAAAAAAAGATAAGGGGTTAATACAACAGGCTAATGAGTTTCAAATAAAATTTGATAAAATATTAATTGAGACCATATCATTATCCAGAGGTGTTATAAACCCTCAAATATTAGAGTCAGGGGAAGTCATAACACCTTTTACATTAAAAGCCGAAATGATTTCTTCTTACTTTACAGGGGTTAAGATTAATACAAATTTGACTCAAGCGGAAATGGGGTTAAAAGGAAGTTGCAACGAAATCTGTAACTTATCACTGGAGCAGAAAGTAAAAGCATTAAATAACAATACCATAAGTCTAGTAGGGAATTTCATCAACTTTAAGGATAAGGTTTTATTAGACATAATATCATGTGATATTTTCTCTAGAAACTATCCTTCATTGCTCAGGCATATTATTAAAGAAGCAAAGTTTTATTTAAGTATGATTCGAAAATTGCAAAAGGGTAAAAAAATAATGCCAGACCAGGAATTATATGCCCAGGAAGCCTTTTGGGATGATATTATGGGTGAGCATGCAGCTACAATTAGCATACTTCTTGACCCATCAGAAGAACAGTTAGTTGCTGGCGCTAAAGCCTTTGAAGAAGAATTTAAGATGATTTTGGGGCAACTTAAAAATGAAGAAGGGAAATGCCCTATGGATATTACATCCCAAACAATATGTGCAACAAGGGGGATTCAGGATTTTAAGCAACAAATAACTCAGGGGATATTAGAGTGTAAAATAGAATCAGTTATGATACCCTTATTAGCTGATCATGTCTTAAGGGAGGCCAATCATTACCTTAGGATCCTAGAAAGTATTTAGAAGGAAGCTTGTTTTAAAGAAGCTTGCATCACTATAACATAGACTAAGTGCAAGCTTTTTTTCACTTAGCAGTGTATAATATAGAACAGAATGATAATAATAACTTGAGACAAAAGGAGCGAATACAATGAAGGTAATCGGAATTATAGGTGCAATGGAAGAAGAGATTGTTGTAATACGTAGAAAGATGACCATTACCAATACTAAAAGTATTGCCAGTATGGAATTTTATGAAGGAAAAATGGACGGGCAAAAGATTGTACTGGTGCGTTGTGGCATCGGAAAAGTCAATGCAGCTGTATGTACACAAATCCTAATTGATATTTTTGGTGTATCTTATATTATCAATACGGGAGTGGCTGGTGGTCTGCACCCAGATATAAATATAGGTGATATTATTATTTCTAGCGATACGGTAGAGCATGATATGGATGTTACAGCATTTGGTCATGAAAAGGGCTATATACCACGGATGGATATGCAGTTTTTTGAGGCAGATCAGTGGCTTGTAGAGATAGCACAAAAGGCTGCAGAAGAAATAAGAGGAGATCATAAGGTCCATGTTGGTCGGATTGCTAGTGGTGATCAGTTTGTTTCCAGTATGAAAGTTAAAGAAGAAATTTATACAAACTTTACAGCCTACTGCGCCGAAATGGAAGGGGCAGCTATTGCTCATACATGTTTCTTGAATAAAATTCCCTTTGTGGTTATTAGGGCAATTTCAGATAAAGCAGATCAAAGTGCAGAAGTAAACTTTGATGATTTCGTCAATCTAGCTGCCAAAAATGCCAGTACAATGATTGAAGAAATGATTTTAGAAATAGGAAAAATAAAATAAAACTAAATATAAAAGTGTATAAGCCTTGCAACTGGCAGAAAATGGATTATAATAAGATGTAGAATAAAATCCATTTTTTACAAGTAGGAGGGCTTTATGATAATCATATTTTTAGTTTTAAACACGCTTATATTTTTGTGTACATCTTTAGGTATTCTCATGTTGAGTAATAATTTAAAAGGAATTAGCAGAAGCATAGAGATTTATTTGGATCCAAAGGCTTACAGACCAGAAAGTGAAGTTAGGCTTATATCTTTGTTATTGGACAAGTATAGTAGATATGATAATAAGGAGTTAGTTGATCTAGATTCATTGATTATGGATTGTTTTTATAGCAATAGGATAGGTAAGTTTAAAGTATCAGTAGTAGAGACATTAGTCGTTAAAGGGAGAAGATTACTTTGGATGAGTATTATAGCCATGGTAATATCTGAAACCATTACAGTGGGGTTGGGGCAGTCAAATATTAATTCGATCATTATAATAATGAGTGCAGGATTTGGAGTAGCTTTAGGATTTTTTGAGTTGTACTCAGATATAGGGGTGGGGAAAAAGCAATTATTTTTGAGAATTAAAAATTACATGAGCAATGAATATCCACAAATTAAACTAGATCAAAAGGGAAAAGAAGAAGTATCTTTTCTCCTAACCAAAATTGATCAATTAGAAAGTAAAATAATGACATATGAAAAAACTAGATTTCAACAAAAACAAGAAGAAATGCCAAAGCAAAAAGAAAAGGAAAAATATGAAAAACCACAAGAGGAAAAACTACAAGAAGAAGATATTGCTCTAATACTAAAAAACTTTCATATGTTTACATAAAATATGTAAAAGGGTAGATAATATACAGAACAGTAAAAAGTACTAATAAAATAGTAGAATAGCAAGTTAAGTTGTCGAAAATGATTGACAGTGGTATGGCAAGCCATGATAATTATAGGTAGAAAGCTTAATAACTTATGCTAAACACTAAAAAGGAGGAAACAAATGACCACCCCACTAATATCGTTGCCTATAACTAACGAACGTGGATTTTATGAAATAAGATTAGAAAGCGTCGGTGGACTAGGTGCAAACCTAAGTGGTAAAATATTTGGAGAAATTGGTGCCTTGCAACTCGGTTTCAATAGCTCGAGTTTTGCCAGTTACGGTTCTGAGAAAAAAGGTACCCCTGTAAAATCTTTTATTCGTTGGTGTGCACCAGAGCAGGAGATCAGAATTAGTACCCCTATAACAGAGCCACATTTGCTTGGATTATTTCATGAGGCACTAGCGGGTAAAGTAGCAGTTACAGCAGGTGTTACAGAAAAAACGGCTATTGTTGTCAACTCAAACAGTAGGCCAGATGAAATAAGGGAGCGCTTAAAATTATATGCAGGAAAGTTATACTGTATTGATGCCCTTAAGATTGCCATAGAAGAAAAAACAAGGGTAAATATGGTTATGCTTGGTGCCTTAGCTAAGGCATCTGGATTTATTCCTTTAGAAGCAATTGAAGAAGCTGTTGAAAATGCCATCGGTAAAAAGTATCCGGCAGCATTAGAAGGTAACTTGCGTGGTGTTAAGCGAGGCTATGACGAAGTCATCATGAAAGAATATGCTAAAGATGATCAGTATGAATATGTAGAAGCAAAAGAAGTACAATACGAATGGGGATGGGATAATGGTCCTCTAGGAGGCCTTAACCCACATGTGGGTAGTATGATTTCTAATGATATGTTAGCAAGCCGTGAAGGATTTGTGCCAGAATTTATTAAAGAAAGATGCATTAACTGTGGTCTTTGCGATACAGCATGTCCTGATATGGTTTATCAATTTGTGCCTGGAGAATATCGAAATAAGCCAGCAATGGTTAACTTAGGACCTGACTATCATCATTGTAAAGGTTGTTTGCGATGCGTAGAAGTTTGCCCAGTAGCAGCACTGGTGGCAGTTGAGGAAAGAGGGTTTGATGGGCTTTGGGATATTCATATCCGTAATCAAGAATTAATTGTAGATCATATGGAATTTGAAGAAGTAGGATCAAATTCAATAGTAGATTCTGAATCCTATGAGAATGAGACAGAGATGGAAGAAGGGGGAGCAAAATAATGGTAGAGCAAAAAATTG
>CAYRAL010000047.1:0-411 GCA_964422235.1 uncultured Candidatus Epulonipiscium sp.
AAGCATTAATAAAGTCATCTAAAGGTTTATGGAAATGCTTCTTAAGGAGATGTTCAATCCCCTCATCAACCAATAAGTAGTTTTTGAGTTCATCAGTTGATTGGCTGGCTATGGCATACTTTATTATGCTTTCGTATTCTGATAGATCAAAAGTAGTCTTGAAGGTCATAGGAGATGTGTGTTGAGTAGTGTGTCCCTTTTTATGGGCATGTCGAATTGCAGATGCTAAAGCATTGGGAGTATTGGGGCAGGGCGTATTAATCAGAATGGCAGATGGATCCATGATCGCACAGAAAAGTATTATCAATCATTTTGTTGATGTTTGTGTTAAACAAGATATTAAACATCAATACTACTGTTCACCAGGAGGTACTGATGCTGGGATTGTACATAAGTCCAATCATGGTGTTC
>CAYRAL010000047.1:421-8213 GCA_964422235.1 uncultured Candidatus Epulonipiscium sp.
ACCATACATACCTCATCATCCATATTGGATAAAGAGGATTACGATGGTGCTAAGTTGCAATTAAAGAATTCTTGGGTGAAAGACAAGGGACAAGTAAAACTGAAAAAGGTTCTTTTGATACTTCTAACAGCTTTGTTATTAGTGGGATGCAGTGCTGAACACGATGCACAAAAAATTCATGATAAAGCTCTGGCTTTACCGCCAGCACAGGGAACAAACCAATCAAAGGAAATATTAAAATATTATTAATTTGTGGTTAAACTAAATTCCTATCTACTAATTATCTCTTAATATTAATTAAAATCATTCTTAGTCAAGAATATCAAATTAACTAAAATCATTCTTAGTGGTTAAATCCTATAGTTAGTGCATGGATTATATAAAAGTTGATATTCTTAAACTTAGTGCACTGGATAGTATGTGTTACTTGATGTTGTTAAGGCTTTTTAATACTGAAAATGAGGTATAATGATATTGCATTCTTGAAAGAAGATAATGTAAGTCACTATGAAAACATCAATAATTGTTAATCTTGATTTTTTCACAATAGTAACTGCTCGTACACTTCTTTAATAATGAATTAGTTTATTTTACCAACTCAGGTTTTAGAAGTACGCTGGTTGGTTCAATAAATGTTATGCATAGAAGTTCTAACAACAGACTCCCATGCAAAAAAGTAGCAAAGCTATAGGTACTTTGATTATTTAAAGTAGGTCTAAGAATCGCCTTGACATGCGAATTCACCAGGTCTACTTTTTTCTTTGTAAGGTGTTGGATAGTTCTTTTTTTTTGGAATAATCTGTCTAACATCAACATGTTTTCTTTCTATAGTTCCTTTTTGATCTGATCGATTGGGGTCGCAATAGAAAAGTAGAGTTCTTCTTTCTCCTGTAAATGGAGAATACTCTATAGCATTTGCATCAGAAAACTCAGAACCGTTGTCAGTTAGTATTGCCCCGAAAAAGTTTCGGAAGTGATCAATTCCTAGAAGTAATTCAAGCTCATTTAAAGTTTGCACAACATTTACACAAGTTTGTGCTTCGAGAAGAAATAAAAAGAACAGAAATGATTTAATACAGACGAAGGTAAGTAAACAATTTGAATCGGTAATCAGACCCTCGACAGTATTCATTTCTCTCATGTTTGCAAGAGGGTTATCAGAGATGTAAATTAAATAGTCCTCATGTGTCCTTCCTTGTCTATTGGCCTTGTTAATACCCCGGTTTGTCTTTGGTGTTCTACTCTTGTATCGTACAGCTTTTTGCAGATCGATTATTTTTGAAGAAAGGACTCCGTCGTTAATCCACCTGTATGCGGAAGATAGCGAAATAGGTAGTTGATTAGAATGAATTATATGATTAATTGACTGATTTTTCTTAAGGCCATCAACAATAGAATTATCTACAACTTTCATAATATCATTACTAAAATTGGTGCCGACACGCGAAAAAGAAAATTTTCGATTCATAAACTCTCTGGGCGCTTTCTACGCGGTAAAAATATTTATATACTTTCTGCTTGTTATTTTTAGAACAGCTATTGCAAACGTATGGAAAAGCTACACAGCATGAGCATGTAGTAGGGGTGTCATTATTGAATGGGTTAGGTAGTGTCTGATGTCTATTATTTGTAATCTCACGACGAATTGTGGATTCACTTCTTCCCATTTCAATTGTCATCTCTCTGCATGTTTTTTTGAGTTTAATCATTGCTTCTATCACTAGTCTGTCTTCTAGTCCTAAAAGTTTATACTCCTTCATTTTTATATCCTCCTATAAGAAGTGCACATCTTAATTATACTTAGAATTGAGCCATGCACTTACTATTGGAACTTTATTGCTATGATGGTCATGTAAGTGCAGTTACTATAAAAACTAGCAAATCATTCTTAGTCAAGAATATCTAATGAAAGCGCTTGTAAAATTCTGTGGTTATGCTAAAGTTAAATTTAAGGAAGATAAATGCCTGGTTATAATTTTATTTACTAAATCAATAGGTAAAGGAGACCAAATGAAAAAAACAATTATAATTGTGGTATTATTCGCTCTGTCTGGGGTAACTGCATTTGCAGGAGTAGTTGGACATACCTCAGGTGTTCTAAATAAATTTCCCAACTATGGTTATGACTCGGTAACTCAAGAACCACTAGCTGCTGTCAGTGCTAAAACCACTTTTTTAGGTGGTTCAAATGTCAATGGAATTTCTGAAATTGAAGCTAAAGTTACTGAAAATAATACAACTCTAACTAATAGGAAGACAAAAGTCGGGACGGTAACTACAAGTATACTCAACTTAGGAAAACGAAATAGAACTTTTAATATTTATCATTATCATAGTGTTGTCAACAATGGGTTAAGACAGCATTTTAATGAACTTACCAAGTGGTAAGAATTAAGTAATAAAGCGTTATATTCTTCCTTGTTATAGAAAGGTTTGGGTTATGAAAAAAATATTACTGCTTATATTTGTTAGTTTGCTGATAGGATGCACTAATTCGAATTTTGATGATACTGGAATTGTCAAAGAAGGAAATGAAGAATCGCAAGTATCGTATGCAAGTTCGATAATGACATCAGAAGGAATAGTGATGAATGGTAGCAAATTAGAATTTGAATTGGAAGTTAGTTCCAGCGAGAGAGATTCAATTACACGTTTATCTGTCATGGTAAATAAAAATTTGGTCGACTCTAGCATCAATAATAGTGACTTTTCTTTAAGTCACGATATACCTGCTGACGGCAATAAAAACAATCTAACATTTGTGGTTGATATGATGGATAGTGATAAATTAATGGATTCTACAATTTCGGTTATAAGAACTAGTATTCCTAAAGATATCGATAATACTGAAATAAAAGGCACATTTTTTTATATCTCAGGGCCTTTTGATGATTACGTTTTTAAGAATTCAAACGTCACATCAAATCATGAAGAATACAACACTCAGGGTACATTACTGCAAGATATCGAAAATAATCTGAGAGAATCTATTGAAAGTAAATATAAAGACCTAGGTAATTCAGATATCCAGCATTCTCTGATTAGTAATAGTAATTTTCCAGTTGATAGTTCTATCATTGGCAGCACAGAACTCTTGTTTTACAATCCTACTGATTCACAAAAGAATCTTGATGTTTTTATATTGAAAAATGGAGACTTTATATCTCAAGATAGAAAACCAAATTTTAAGTTTATTCTAGAGCCCAATCACGTATTTACTAGTGATCTAAATGATCTTATTGACGAAGAAGCTTACTATACTATTTTATTTTTCTTGGATGGTGATTTAATACAATCAAATCCTCCAATTAAGATTGTTTCAAATTTATCTAAATGAAGGAATCGAAAGACATGAAAAAAATCACATGGTCTTTAATTTCCATATTTCTTGTTGTATTTTGTGTTTCATTATATCTCTATTACTCTAATGATTTAAAAGATTACGAACGATTTACCAATTTTGACGAAGGAAATATTGAAGTAAACAATGACTCAGTTATCTTAATGGATATGTTCGATACGCAAATAATTGACAAGAATACAAGAAAAAAAATGCAACTAGGTATAGACGTACAACAGGATATACTGCCATTGGTCGCTTATTCTGACCATTCGGGATATTCATACTTAGTTCAAGAAAATTCAATTTCTCGTTATTATTTTTATGATGGAATAATGAATCTAGTAAATATCAATACTGAAAAGTATGATGAAAAAGTTATTAAAAAAACTATGAAAATCCATCAGCCAGTGGGTAAACTCAATTTATTTACACAATCTTCATCACTTCAAACTTCACCTTCTTTGAAAAGTTATTTTTTTAAAGAAATATATACACAATACGACTCCAAATTATATAAAGGTTCCACTTTAATATCTAAAAATGTTCGAAATCCAATAGAATTTTCAGTAGTCGATGATAAAGTTTATTATATAGATGGCAAGGGTGATATAGAGTCATATTACAATGGTGATACAAGAACTTTAATTAGTGATAAAGCTCAATTTATTACTTTATCTTTAGAGTATATTTACTATTATTCTGAAAATAGTAACTCTCTAGTCAGAGTAAATCGAGTAGATCTATCGGAAAAGGAATATTTTTCCGTTAGCCTACCGACTAAAGTAAGTGGAGATGAACAGCATACTGTTGTATTAAGTTCTGGGATTCTATCAATTTTTAAAGAAAGGGAGTTAATCTATACAATTGATTCAGTAGTAGGTTTTGATCTTAATGGAAAATCTATTTATTATATTGATAAAGCTGGATCTGTCTGTATAATAGATCTTTTTACACTAAAGAAGGAGATATTTTATGAGTGAATTGAGACTTATTAAAGTTACTAAATATTACCATTCATTTTGTGCTTTAAATAGTATAGATTTAACTTTGACACCCGGAGTGTATGGTTTATTAGGGGCAAATGGTGCTGGTAAGTCTACATTACTAAAATCTTTAGTTGGTGTGCACCAGATTTCTAGTGGATCAATACTTTTTAATAATTTGGAAATTAATGACGATTATTTGGAAAATGTAGGATATTTACCACAAAATCCAATGCTTTATCCAAACTATACTGCTAACGAATTTCTTTATTACATTTGCATCATTAAAGGTATAGACAAGCATGTAATAGATAATACAATAAAAGAGTTATTGAGACTTGTTAACTTAGAAAATGAATCCAAAAAAATTGGCCAGTTTTCTGGGGGCATGAGACAAAGGTTGGGGATTGCCCAGGCATTGGTAGGTAACCCTAAAATACTAATTCTGGATGAACCGACCGCAGGGTTAGACCCTTTAGAGAGATTACGATTTAGAAATATTCTTTCCGGACTATCCACTGATAAAATAATAGTTTTAGCGACACACATAGTTAGCGATATTCAAAATATAGCTAAAGAAATTATTATTTTAAAAAATGGAAGCGTAATCTGTAAGGAGACTCCGGCAAGGCTACAAGAAATAGTTTCCCCATTTGTTTGGTCAATTAATAACTTAACACTTCAAGAATATGAATTGATTAATACAAGTAGCTTAATTTCTAATATTAAGGTGATGGGTAGAATGGTAGATTTAAGAGTGTTCGCAAAAAGCAAACCACATTCAAGTGCAATACCTGCTTTAGCGGGCCTAGAAGATGTGTATTTATATTTTTTTGGAGATAGTAAATGATTAATATCATCGGGCAAGAACTTAAAAAAATTATGCTTTTGCCTTACATCAAGGTATGGTATATTTCTATCTGCTGTCTAGTTCTAATAATTACACATTTAGATCACCAAACATATCTAAGTTTTTCGCCTGGTAATAAAAAAATGTATCGTAATTTTGAAGATAAGCTAACATACGAAAATTATAATAGTAATATTATGACTTTAAATTCTATATTGGATAAATATCCAGTGGGGACAATGATCCCCGGTAAAGACGAACACCTAATAAGTTATGGTGAAGAGTGGGTTACTGGTTCTGACTATGGTGATTTAATTTATTATCAATGGTTTTCCTCTGAAGCACAACGTATGATTGATTTTAATTCTAGAGTTGACGAAGACATACGTGTGCAAGAAGAAAAAATTGACTTCTTTAAATCAGTTAATTTTGATTCTGTTGCGAAACAAATAAGTAAAAATACTGATTCACTCAAGAACAGAGGACTATCTAGGGTAGCTTATCTTGAGGGAATAAAGCAGTATTTCTATTCTAACGTCGGTTCATACGTTTCTATCTTGACGGCTATATTTTTAGCGGTTAAAGCCAACTCAATTGAATATGAATCTGGAATGATAGACATTTTAAGTACAATATCAAAGTCAAATCGGTTCACTAATGTCTCAAAAAAAATCGGTTTGTCTCTAATTTTAACTTTATCAACAGTTCTATTAGAAGGGATAATTTTTCTCTATTATTATTTCTTTGACTATATTTCAGGTTTTTCCGTACCAATTTATCAAATAAGTGAACTTTCCTCAATTTATTTAAACACAAGTATTTTAACAGCTTTATTTTTACACATTGTCCTAAAAGTCATGTTTGTTTTGTTAGTTGGCAATTGGATTTCTTATTTAACCAAATCTTGTAAGTCACAAATGGTTGGCTTTGTTTTAGGTGCTGGTGTCTTATCGTTAATACTACTCACTCCATTATCAAATCTAGTAAGAGGAATAGTATCATATGATTTACAATTTGTTATTATTGTATTATTATCTTTTGTTTTATCTGTTTTTCTAATGAGCATAAAGCGAGTAAGTGTTATATGATAAAACTTCTAAAGGTTGAGTTTTATAAAGTATTTATAAAAAATCACATAATTGTGTTACTATTCTTATCATGTTGTGTCTTAGTAAGTAGTAGAGTTTTCTCTGATACTCAACTTACGTTCGGTGAACCTGCAACTGATGCTTATTATGCTACAATAGTTGGTGATGTGTTAGGTGAATACTCAGTAGAAAAGCGAGACTTGATTAAAATTAAATCTAGTCAGTCACGAATTAAAGTTGAGGAAATTCAAAATAGTCAATTTGATTTAGATAGTTTTTATCAGCGATCGGAAGCGGAAACTATTGCAACCGTTTGGAATTACTTGGAATCACAGATTGATTATGTTGAGATTGATCCGAGTCAAAGAGACATAATCAATGTTGGAATATGGAATTCGTACCTATTAGAATATAAAATCGATTTCATCGCTGTTATATTTACCATTTTTCTAAGTGCAGTTATTTTTTACATCGAATATTTTTTAGAAATGGACACTCTACTCGATTCTACTAAAAGTGGAAAAAGGAAATTAAAATATGCAAAATTTAGTCTAATAATAATTGCAATTTTTGTAATAGTAGGAGTAATGGAAGGAGCCAAGTTGATTCATGGTGTTCCACAAAATATTTTTTCACCAATACAAAGTCATCCGTATTTCGAAAATAGCATATTGAATGGTAGTTTGATATGTATATATCTGATTTTTGTTTTATTAAAGATTGCAGGATTAATTTGTATTGCGGCTATAACTGTATATGCTACCTTTATTACGAGAGATTTCATACTACCAGTTCTTGGATCCATCTTTCTCAATATAATACCTTCTCTCCTTCTTAAAGAAAAAATATCCTCTTGGATGCTTCCGATCAATGCTCTTCAACCCAGGAAGTTTATTATTAGCGCAACTATGTTACCGTATGATGTTTCGAAAATGTATATCCGGCTTGTCCTCTATATTGTGTTGCTCATAATTGTCTCTTTGTTGATATTTATTAAAGTGTCGGGCTTTCAAATAAGCAGAATTAGGATTAAAAAAGATACTAGCTAAACCATTTGATTGTTCAACTGTTATATTTAGAACCGTATTGTTTTATGAATAATTTTTAGAAGTTTTATCAGTCTTAGAAGTTGATTCGATTTTGGCTTTTGTAATTTTCGGAATTGTTAATCAGAATGAGCAATATTTAAATTAATTGAGTTGAAAACGCAAAATCAACTTAGTGCTTGCACTCAATAAGAGTATAGCCTATAATAATAAAACAATTATCAAGAGTTGAGGTAGAGAGTTAGCTCAGAGACCTCATACCAACCTACATTATGCAAGGTGGTACAGCTAACAACGATGAGCTTATATCTATATAAAAAGAAAAGCTTAAGGTGTTGTTATTAGGCTTTTTTTATTGGGAAAGAAGAGGAACAAGATGAGTAATATTATTTATTTTACATCTGAGAGTGTTACAGATGGACATCCAGATAAAATTTGTGACCAAATCGCTGATGCGATCTTAGATGCTGCATTACGTGAAG
>CAYRAL010000048.1:0-8162 GCA_964422235.1 uncultured Candidatus Epulonipiscium sp.
TTATTTTACGCTCAATAATAGCCCAACATGCAGATATTGCATTTATGATTTATTACATTCCAAGGGTTGCTAAAACCTTGATTGTCGGCGTGATTTCAGTGCTTATTATTGATGATGTTTTACTATTATTGTATCGTAAAGTACATCCAGAGATATATAGGGAATCTATGGGTAGTAGGGATTATTGTAAACAGTAAGACCTATTCAAATCTCTCCTTGCTAGGGGGGATTTAATTTTGTACAATGGGATTAGAGATAAAGACCATAGGGAATTAAATTATAAGTAAGGAGAATATAATGAGGAATTTCAAATTAGAGTTGGCAGAGTTATTAAATCAACATATACCAGACCTTACAGTAAGTGAGATTGAAGATTTAATAGAAACTCCTGGTAATACAAAAATGGGGGATTATGCATTTCCGTGCTTTAGACTGGCCAAGATATTGCGTAAGGCTCCTCCTATAATCGCACAGGAGATTGCAAGTAAGATCAAAGACATTGATTTTATAGATAAAGCTGAGAGTGTTAATGCCTATATAAACTTTTTTATAAACAAGGAGATTTATGTAAAATCAGTATTAGATGAAGTATTAGATAAGAAACAAAAATTTGGATATGCAGAGCCAAAGTCTAAAGGAAATGTTGTTATTGACTACTCTGCACCTAATATAGCGAAGCCTTTTCATATCGGACATCTAAGATCAACAGTTATTGGGAATAGTCTCTACCGTATACATGATGCTTTTGGTTATAACAGCATTGGTATTAATCACTTAGGTGATTGGGGTACACAATTTGGAAAGCTTATTGTTGCTTATAAAAAGTACAGTAGCCAAGAATTAGTGGAAGAAAAAGGTATCAGTGAGCTTTTAAGGATTTATGTATTGTTTCATGAGGAAGCAGAAAAAGATCCTACTTTAGATGAGCAAGCAAGAGGGTATTTTACAGCTATGGAAAAAGGTGATGAAGAGTCATTAGCACTTTGGAAATGGTTTAAAGAAGTTAGTTTAAGTGAATTTGAGCGTGTCTACAAGTTATTAGATATTACATTTGATAGTTATAATGGTGAGGCTTTCTATAATAATAAAATGGCCCCAGTTATTAAAGAATTAGAAGAAAAAGGTCTTTTAGAAGAAAGTGAAGGGGCAAATTTAGTGAGGCTTGATGATATGAATATGCCTCCTTGTCTTATTACTAAAAAAGATGGCAGTACATTATATGCTACAAGGGATATAACTGCAGCCTTATATCGTAAAGAAACATATGATTTTAAGAAAGCTATATATGTAACAGCACTACAACAAAACTTACACTTTGGCCAGTGGTTTGAAGTCGTTAGAAGAATGGGTTATGAATGGGCAGATGATTTAGTTCATGTACCTTTTGGAATGGTAAGTATGGAAGGTAGTAAGTTCTCTACAAGAAAAGGAAATGTTGTTTTATTGGAAGATATCTTAAATGAAGCGATTGAAAAAACAAAGAGTATTATACAGGAGAAAAATCCAGATTTAGTCAACAAGGCTTATATTGCAGAAAAGGTAGGCATAGGAGCAGTTATATTTGATGATATGTATAATAGTATTATAAAAGACATTCAGTTTTCATGGGAGAGAGTTCTTAACTTTGAGGGAGAAACAGGTCCATATGTTCAATATACTCATGCAAGAACCTGTAGTTTACTAAAAAAAGCAGGGATAGAGCTATCTAATATTGAGTTTAAGGATATAGATTATACAGTTTTAACAGATGAAGTATCAGTAGATGTGATTAAAGCTATGGCACAGCTTCCCAAAATCATCGAAGAAGCAGCTAATAAATATGAACCATCATTTATCGCACGATATGTAATCCATGTGGCCCAAGCATTTAATAAATTCTACCACGATAACTCAATACTAGTAGAAGATGAAAAGATTAAAAATGCACGTCTAACAGTTGTAACAGCAGCTAAGTATACACTTGAGAGCGGATTATATCTGCTAGGAATACATGCCCCAGAACAAATGTAGCTTATCTTATTATAATTTAATGTGAAAAGGGAGCGATAAGATATGAAGAAAGTAAAATTCTTATATAACCCCAATGCTGGTACTAAAAGGGTACGAGGTTCGTTGGATGTCGTTGTTCGCAAATTCCAACAAGCAGGATTTATAATGAGTATCTATAGAAGTATGAGCAAAGGTGATATGGCTACCTATATTGAAAAATATGTTACAAATGAAAACACAGATTTACTGGTTATATCTGGTGGAGATGGATCTGTAAATGAAGTTATTAATGCAATGATCAAAAAGGAATTGAATATCCCATTAGGCCTACTGCCTCTTGGAACAGCTAATGATTTTTCAACCCTAATTGGTATGCCCCATGACATTGAAGATGCTTGTGATGCCATACTTAAGATGGAAGTAAAACCTATAGATGTCGGATGTGTCAATGGAACTTATTTTGTTAATGTATGTAGTGCAGGGTTATTTACCACTGTATCACACGAAATAGATATAAACCTGAAAAATAAGTTTGGTAAAATGGCATATTACGTGAAAGGTCTAGAACAACTTCAAGGCTATCAGCCCATGCATTTAGAATTTAGAACAGCCAAAGGTAAAAAAGAAGAAAAAGTTTCCCTGTTTTTAATCTTTAACGGAAAAAGTGCGGGGGGATTTGATAAACTCGGTAAGTATGCCCTGATTGATGATGGGCTACTAGATCTTGTCATTATTAAGGCTGTAGCGGTTCATGAGATTTTACCCCTATTTATCAAAGTTCTCCAAGGGGAGCATTTAAATGATCCTAATGTTAGTTATATGCAAGTATCAAATGTAGAGATTACTTGCCTTAATAATAAGTGTGCCATATCAGATATAGATGGTGAAGAAGGACCAGCCTTCCCACTTAATGTATCTGTGGTAAGCCAAAAATTAATGGTTTGTACAAATCTTAACAAATAAACTTGGGTTGGGTTTTGGGTGCTAACAGGGGTGGTTGCCGCATTAGCTAGGGATGACATATCCCGACTCGCTTCTCTTGGCTAAGTCGCCAAAGGAAGCTCGCTGGGATATGTCATCCCTAGCATTGCGGGGAAGGTGTAGAGTTAGCACTCGGAAATCCTTGGTGTAGAAGGGGAGCATTGGGGACGGTTAACTAGTAATGATGGTATTGCTGAATGTGTTTAAAATCTTAAGTCAAAAAGAATTAATGGGTTGGCCGTGTATCACATTATGTGGTATGCGGCCAAATTGTTTCACGTGGAACAATTTGGGGGGAGGATTTTGGGTGCTAAGTGGAGTGGTCGCCGCATTAGCTAGGGGTCACATATCCCGACTCGCTTCTCTTGGCTAAGTCGCCAAAGGAAGCTCCCTGGGATATGTGACCCCTAGCATTGCGGGGAAAAGTGTAGAGTTAGCACTCAGAAATCCCTGGTGTAGGGGAGGGCATAACGGAAATGTTTTTATTCTTAGGTTTTGACTGGAAAGGTTTTGTAATGGTTAACAAAAAGCGGCAACGCCGCCAAATTTGTTAACCATCACAAAACTCAAGACATCCCCTAGAACAAAAGGTTTTTACGCTCTCCCATCCAAATATTGTAAGGACAGCAGGGGTGTGGGCATCAACAAGGGAATGCTACAAGGATTTTGCAAAAGTACTTTGCGAAAGATAGCCTGTTTAGGCGTTAAAAAAGCTAACTGTTTGAGCGTAGCGAGTTTTAGCTTTTAGCCTAAACAGGCTATCTGAGCATTAGTACTTTACAAAATCCTTGTCCATGACCGGTTGATGCCCACACCCCTGCGTCCCCTCTACAATATCCCCACATTTTATTTACTTTAGCTATCATTTACGATATGATAGAAAGGAAACACCAAAGAAGAGAAGGAGGGCCATAATATGGGAAAGATTATCTCTGTCGTTAATCAAAAAGGTGGCGTTGGAAAAACAACAACGGTTATTAACCTAGCTGCATGCTTAAATAAGCTGAAATACAAGGTGCTAATAGTAGATATGGACCCACAAGGTAATGCAAGTAGTGGGTGCGGAATAGAAAAAAATAGGGTTTCTAATACCATATATGATTATTTAATTGGAAATATAGAAATTAAAGAGATTATATATAAAACGCCTATAGAAAAATTTGATGTAATACCAGCAAATATGAATCTTGCAGGTGCAGATGTAGAAATTGCCAACCAGATAAGGCGTGAATTTTTACTATCAAAAGGATTAAAAGAAATAAGAGATAACTACGATTTTATTATTGTTGATTGCCCACCGGCAGTTAATTTACTAACAATAAATTCACTTACAGCATCAGATTCAGTGATTATTCCTATGCAATGTGAATATTACGCCCTAGAAGGCATATCACAATTAATGCAGACCATTAAGCTTATAAAGGATAAAACCAACAGAATCTTATCTTTAGAAGGTATATTATTTACAATGTATGATTCGAGGACTAATCTATCAAGGCAAGTAATAGAAGAAGTTGAAAAACATTTTAGTAAATATGTGTATAAAACCAGAATTAGTAGAAGTGTAAGACTAAGTGAGGCGCCAAGTTATGGGGTTTCATGTATTACATATGCACCAACATCTAAATCCACAGAGCAATATATGGATTTTACTAAAGAAGTTCTAGAAAGGAATAAAACAAGATGAAACAAAGAGGATTAGGTAAAGGCTTATCAGCACTACTCTCTGACGTTATTACAAATGAAGAGGATTCTCAAATTAGAGATATTTCTATTATAGATATCGAACCAAACCCATGTCAACCAAGAAAGATTTTTAATGAGGCCAGTATTAAAGAACTTTGTGAATCAATTAAAATTCATGGCCTTATCCAACCTATTATCGTACAAGCAAATGGAACGAAATACACGATTATTGCTGGAGAAAGGCGTTGGAGAGCAGCGAGGATGGCAGGATTAACAGAAATACCAGCTATTGTGCGCCTGTTTGCAGAACAGGAATCTTTAGAAATTGCTTTAATTGAAAATATACAAAGAGAAGATTTAAATACAATTGAATTAGCACAGGCCTATCAATCTTTAGGACAACAGTTTTCATTAACACAAGAAGAAATAGCAAATAAGGTAGGCAAAAATAGGTCATCTGTGGCTAATATTATGAGATTACTTAAATTAAGTCATTATGTACAAGAAAAGGTATCAGATGGCGCTATATCCTATGGGCATGCGAGGGCAATACTAGGTGTTGAGGATGAAAAAATCCAATGTGAAATAGCAGATGAAGTTATTGCAAGTCAACTAAGTGTGCGTGAAACTGAAAAGTTAATACAAAAACTAGGGGAGGTTAAGGAAGAAAAAGATAAATCACCTGCAAACAACCCATTTTATAAGGAAATTCAAGAGGGGCTTCAACATATACTTGGCACAAAGGTTCAAATTACCCAAGGGAAGAAAAAAGGAAAAATAGAAATAGAATATTACTCAGAAGATGAACTAGAAAGAATTATACATTTAATTAAAAAGTAATCGTGAAAGAAGGATACAAGATATGCACCAAATAGTAGAGCTAATAGAAACGAACATAACTTACATTATATTAGGACTAACAGGTATGAGTTTTTTATTATCCATACTAATTATAGTTTTATTTATGAAAAATAGGAAACTAAAAAAGAGATATAATGAGTTTATGCGTGGTACAGAGACTGATATAGAAGGACTACTAAGAGAGTCTATTCAAAAATCTACATCTATTCAAGAGTCTCATAAGTATGTAAAGGATTCTATTGCCCGAATTCAAGTACAGCTTAACCGATGTATTCAAAAAGTAGGGGTTGTAAGGTATACTGCTGTTTCAGGAGCAGGAGCAGACTTATCATATGCAATAGCACTTTTAGATGAAGGGGATAATGGGGTAGTGGTAAATGGCATATACACAAGGGATGGTTCTTACACCTATGCAAAGGAAGTTGTTGCTGGTAAATCTAAGCATTTACTATCAGATGAAGAAAATGAGGCCATTGCAATTTCTAAACAAATATAATAGGTATAATTTTAAGGATATAGGGGATACTAATCTATAGTATGTTTTATATCCTTTTTTATTATATTTTTTAGATGGGAGGGAGTTATAAGTAGGGTTACTTACTTATAGCAATACAAATGGTTGTAGCAGTAGAAAGTGGCCTAGAAGAGGTCTCAAGGCAATTGAGTGAACGTGGATACACAATCGTTAGCTACCCCGAGTATGCAGGGGTTGTAGATGCATTCATCTATAAAGAGACAATGTCTAGTGGTATTGGATCTTATGAAAACAATGGATTAGGAGAATCATTAGAGAATTATGCGTCTTCTAGACCACAGGGAGTACTCATTATTAATGCAAACAACAAAAGTGCAGCACAAATTGAAGAGATATTAAGAACAAGGCTATACTCTCCACTTTTTTAAGATCAGGCAACCCTAAATGGATTAAGGCCTATTGTTCCACGTGGAACAAACATAATAAAAATATAAATTAAATGTATTATAAACTGTAGAATAAAAGTCAAAATTTCAATGCACTATTCTGTAATAAGTGGTATAATACTCCACATAAAAGGATATAGCTTTACAAATGATTTCCTTAAAACTATATCCTAAATTACATATTTAACAAACAAAGTAGGGGGAAATGTATGGATATACTATTAGAAGGAATTAGGGAAATTACATATCAGCATGTGATTATGTGGTTAATTGGAGGTGGATTAATATACCTTGCTATTGTTAAGGAATATGAGCCTACCTTACTTTTACCCATGGGATTTGGGGCAATTTTAGTTAACATACCACTATCAGGGGCAATTACCCAAACGATTGATGGTACACCACTTGAAGGAGTATTGGATTTACTCTTTAGATCTGGAATAACAACAGAATTATTTCCTTTACTTATTTTCATAGGTATAGGGGCAATGATTGATTTTGGACCATTGTTACAGAATCCATTTATGTTGTTTTTTGGTGGGGCTGCACAGTTTGGTATATTTGCTACAGTATGCGTGGCAACATTACTTGGATTTGATTTAAAAGAGGCAGCATCTATTGGAATTATTGGAGCAGCTGATGGGCCTACATCCATATTTGTTGCATCACAATTTGCTAAAGATCTTTTGGGGCCTATTTCAGTAGCAGCTTATTCTTATATGTCGTTAGTTCCTATTATTCAGCCATTTGCAATAAAATTAGTAACAACTAAAAAAGAACGTCAAATTAGAATGAAATATAAAGCGGAAGAAGTTTCAAAGACAGCTAAAATTTTATTTCCAATTATTATTACAATTATTGCAGGTATTATTGCTCCAGTTTCAGTTCCTCTTATTGGATTTTTGATGTTTGGGAATTTAATAAGGGAATGTGGCGTACTAAATCGATTATCTGAAACAGCGCAAAATGAATTAGTGAATATCGTTACAATACTATTAGGTATTACGATATCAGCTACAATGGTAGCTGATAAGTTTATAAATATGCAGACCTTTATGATTATAGGATTAGGATTAGTAGCATTTATATTCGATACGATAGGTGGCGTATTATTTGCAAAGTTTTTAAACTTATTTAGAAAAGAAAAAATTAATCCTATGATTGGTGCGGCTGGAATTTCGGCATTCCCAATGTCAGCCAGGGTAATACAAAAGATGGCCCAAGAAGAAGACAAGCAAAACTTTATATTAATGTTTGCAGTAGGTGCAAATGTAGCAGGACAAATAGCTTCGGTAATAGCAGGTGGTATATTACTTATGATTATACCTAAATTAATAGGATAGGATGTGGGAAAATGGATCTAACAAATTTTTATAAGTCATTAGAAGTATTAGGGTATGGTATGTCAGCCATATTTATTGTTATTATGGTAATGTATATAAGTATAAAAGTGTTATTAAAAGTGTTTCCACCTAAATCATAGATATAAAGAATTTAAAACTACAATCAAACAAGGATTCTAGTAGAGTTTGACCTTGACATAAAACTCAAAGTATTTTATGCTAGTATCAAAACATATATAATATAAATGACGATGATAAGAAATCAGTGACCAAATCCTTTTCAGAGAAGAAACCCAAGGCTGTAAGGTTTCCAATGCGATTAGTCCCTGTCCAAGCTTTGAGTTTCTGCATAAAGACATAAGTGCAGCGGGTTCTCCCGTT
>CAYRAL010000049.1:0-3452 GCA_964422235.1 uncultured Candidatus Epulonipiscium sp.
AAAAGCACACCAGAAGGTGCAAGGGATTATTTAGTTCCATCAAGGGTAAATCCAGGAGAATTCTATGCGCTTCCGCAGTCACCACAAATATTTAAACAGTTGCTTATGGTAGCAGGATACGACAGGTATTACCAAATCGTAAAATGCTTTAGAGATGAGGATTTAAGAGCAGATCGTCAACCAGAATTTACTCAAATAGATATGGAATTATCATTTGTAGACGAAAATGATATAATGGAAGTTAATGAGCGCCTTCTTAAAAAGGTATTTAAGGATGCAATGGGTCTAGATATCCAGCTCCCAGTGCAGAGAATTACTTATAAAGAAGCAATGGATCGATATGGAAGTGATAAGCCAGATACGCGTTTTGGCGTTGAGCTTGTAGATTTATCAGACATTGTAGCAGACTGCGGGTTTAAAGTTTTTGACGGAGCACTTGAAAGCGGTGGAAGTGTAAGAGCAATCAATGCTAAAGGATGCGGTGAACTAGGGCGCAAACAAATCGATGCCCTTGTAAAACACGGACAGGATTACGGTGCAAAGGGAGTAGCCTGGATTCAAATCCGCCCAGATGGAGAAGAAAAATCTTCGTTTACTAAGTTTTTAAGCAAAGAAACTGTAACAGCAATTAAAGAAAAATTAGATGCTGAGCCAAATGATTTAATTTTAGTCCTAGCAGATAAAAATAAAACAGTATTTGCAGCTCTAGGTGCATTACGCCTTGAAATTGCAAAAAGATTAGAATTAACAAGCAAAAGTGATTACAAATTTGTATGGGTAACAGAGTTCCCACTTCTTGAGTACGATGAAGACGCAAAACGCTATGTAGCCATGCACCATCCCTTTACAATGCCCATGGAAGAAGACCTACATCTTATGGACACAGACCCAGGTAAGGTTCGTGCAAAAGCCTATGACATGTGCTTAAACGGCGTAGAATTAGGCGGAGGAAGTATCCGTATCTACCAAAAAGAAATACAAGAAAAAATGTTTAAATTGCTTGGCTTTACACCAGAAGAAACAGATGAAAGATTTGGATTCCTAATTAATGCATTTAAATACGGGACACCACCACACGGTGGACTTGCTTATGGGTTAGATCGTATGGTCATGTTAATGGCAGAGGCTAGTAGTATCCGAGATGTTATTGCCTTCCCTAAAGTGAAAGACGCAAGTTGTCTTATGACAAAAGCACCAAGTGAAGTAGACCCAAAACAATTAGAAGAACTATCAATTGGTTTGGCACTAAAGAAGGTAAAAAGTGAAGAGAAGTAAAAAAATAGAATAGAAACGCTAAAGTTGAAGTGAAGAGAATACCCTAAAAAAGGGTATTCTTTTTTTGAATTAGGGGACGGTTCACCAGTATCACTAGTTTCATAAACTAGTGATACTGGTGAACCGTCCCCTAGCAAACTACCGAGACTTGTGAACCGTCCCCTTGTTTAGGTTCCTGTAAAAAGAAACGCATTGCCAAACAAAGATAATACTAAGTGCCCCAAAAAAAGGATACAAAAATGTAATGAGTGTACCGAAGCCTATTTGGGTAATTGGTAAAGAAAGTGCAATAATTATAAACATACTTTTTTTAAAGGAGAAAGAGTAATAATTTTGCATACTTTTGGCAAGACTATAGATGTTGGAAACCTTAGAGGAGAACATTTCTAGCCAAATAACACAAAGTAATATAAATTGAAGCAGAGGGCCAATTTGTTTTGCTACATATAGTAGCGGGATTTCGTAGCGAAGGGCATCTTTAAAGGTTACCATCATGAGGAAATTGATGATACAGGATATAAGTGTTAAAAAAGATGCTCCAATTACAACACCTGCTATAATATCATTGCTATTTTCCAGTTCTGTGCTTAGTGGGACTAAAATTCCAATACAAGACATAATATTAAATCCAGCATAAAGAGCTGTTGATAATCCCCAACCGTATTTTGGTGGCATAGCTAGTTTTAGATAAGAGATACTCAAGGTTTCAGGAAACTTACCTGTAAATGTTAAAAACAATAAGCTCATAATAATAACAAGAGAAGGAACAATAAACCCATTAATTTCTATTAAGCCATTTGTTTCTCTTAGCAAAACCAGAATGCCAAGAGAAAGCATAATAAATATCCCAACCCAGATAGGAATTCCGAAGTACTGATTAATAAGTGCTCCACTACCTGCAATTACAATGGCTGTACTGGTAAAGAAGAAGAATGTAATAACGGAATTAGTAAATCTTCCCATTATCCCAGGGCTAATTAATCTAATAAAAGCATCATATGATGTGAGTTTGTATTTGCAACTAATGGCAACAATCATACGAGACATCCATATGTAAAAAATGGCACATAATATAAGGCCTATAAAACTTAAGTAGCCATATTGACTAAAGAATTGTGAAATTTCTTTACCTGAAGATAGGCCAGCGCCCACAATTGTGCCTATAAATATGGTAGCAATTTGAAATGCCTTTTTATAATTAACTTTCAAAATGAACCCCTCCATTTGGATATAAATATTTGATTAATGCTTGCCTTATATATTTATATAGAAAGTGTAGGACTTTATGCTAATGACTGTGTTAAAAGTAAAACAGTTGACAATTATAAGAATGAGTATTATTATTAATTAACAATGCAAGACGTTAATTTAAAGGAGGCAATTATGTTTAAAGATATTATGGACAATGGAATCTATAAAAATTTATATAATGGCCAGTGGGTGGAAAGCAGTACTGGTAATTTAATTTCAATTTATTCACCTATTGATAATAGCCTTGTGGGGAAAGTTCAGGCTATGAGTGAGGAAGAAGTTGATAAAGCCATAGAAGGAGCCCAGAATGCCCAAAAGAAATGGGCAGAAATGCCTCTTAATCAGCGATCAGAAATAATGTATAAAGCAGCTGAAATATTAGGAGAACAAGAAGAAGTTATAGCTAATATCATGGTAAGAGAAATAGCTAAAGACTATAAATCTGCAATTTCTGAGGTGCGTAGAACAGTTGATTTTATTAAATTTACAGCAGACGCATCAAAGCATATACAAGGTGAAACCTCATCAGGGGATCTTTTCCCAGGATATAATAAGCAAAAGATTTCTTTTGTAAGTCGTGTGCCATTAGGAACAGTTTTAGCAATATCGCCATTTAATTATCCAGTGAATTTATCTGCCTCCAAAGTTGCCCCCGGGCTTGTAAGTGGGAATAGTGTTATTTTAAAGCCACCAACACAAGGAGCTATAAGTGCACTATACCTTGCAGAGGCATTTAATGCAGCAGGATTACCTGAAGGTCTGCTCCAAACCATTACAGGTAAAGGAAGTGTTATAGGGGATTATATCGTTAAACATGACGGAATTGATTTTATTAACTTTACAGGCAGTACCAATGTGGGTAGACATATTGCAGCAATTTCTACAATGAAACCATTATTACTTGAGCTTGGGGGCAAAGACCCCGC